>JAAHIC010000408.1 GCA_010671965.1 Leptolyngbya sp. SIO4C5 | reverse complement strand
CGGCGCGGATCGCGTTCCTGCGGCAGGCGGCGCCCGAAGAGGCGGCGGATCTGCCCGACCTTTCGGAGGCGGCGCTCGCACGGCGCGCCGAGGACTGGCTGCCGATGGCGGCCGGCGATCCGCCGCTGCGCTCGCTCGGCGCCGTCTCCCCGCAGGCGCTCCACGACGCGATCGGGGCGCTCGTGCCATGGGAGAGCCGGCGGCGCTTCGACGCGCTCGTGCCGGAGACGTTCGCGGTGCCGGGCGGGCGCCCCGTGCCGATCGACTTTCGCGACGGGGTCGCCGGCTTCGCGGCGCGCGCACAGGCGCTCTTCGGAATGGACGGCCATCCGGCCATCCTCCGCGGGCGCGTTCCGCTAGCCGTGACGCTGCTTTCGCCGGCCGGCCGGCCGATCCAGACGACCACGGACCTGCCGGGCTTCTGGCGCGGCGGGTGGGCGGAGGTGCGGCGCGAGATGCGCGGCCGCTATCCAAGGCACGACTGGCCGCAGGACCCGGCGACCGCCGCGCCGCGCCGCCGAGGCGAAATCCGGCCTCAAAGTCAACGCCGCTCAGGGCGGCCTCAGCTTGGCTAAAACTGCCTAGATCAAACACCAGCTGGTTGCCCTGAAAGCGGAGATTCGTAGGAACGCCGCTGGCGCTGCTGCTGCCTGCAACCTGGTTGCGCCTGTCTCCAAGGGGTAAATAGGTATTAAGGTGAACGTCCCAAACATCGCCGAAGGCTTCCAGTCCGGCTGAAAACTGGGTAAAGCTGCTGCGCCCCGTGTCGCGAAAATCAAATCCGGCATAGCCTCCCAGCAGCGTACTGCCTGACAAGAAGCGATAGCCCGCTAGCAGGCTACCGCCTAGCTCAGCGTCGTCATCTAGGCTAACTCTCGGTACTAAATAAACAAGATGACTCCCTGGCGTTTGCAGGAGCGGAATGAAGCCTTCAAATCCGGTAAAGCCGCCATTGTATCCGCCGCTGTCGCTGTTGTAATTGATCCGCCAGCGCGGATCAATCCGTAAGTCGGTGGCGGCTGATGAAGTTTGCTCATCTACTTGCGCTAAGTCTATTGTCGGCTCTAGGGTCTGAGCTGCAGTCGGCGCGATCGGTGCCATGACAGCGAGAAGACAGCTTAGATAGAGGCAGCGACGCAGGGCTGAGAGAGGTAAACGGATGGGCATGACGGCCTAGATATCAGTAAAAGCTCTAGCAGAGAATTCCCATAGAACACCCTGAGACAGCCATAGACGGGCGAGATTATCGTGAATATCACGGATTCTTCTTAAAGCTTTTGAAAGGTAAAGAAGTCATGGGCCTAACGATAGTAAACTGCTCTCGGCTGAAATGACGATGACGGGCTAAACTCATAATCATTGCTTGATGCAGTAAAAAAGAGCTACGGCTTTTCCATAAAGCTTTGCATGCTTTCGCTGTCGATCCTGTTGATCGCGGCCTGAGCGATAAAACATCACCTAAGGAGAGTGTTCATGCTGCAGATTCGCCCCCGCGCTCGAATGGTTCCAGCGGGCATCGCGATCGCCTTTACGTTGGCTGGTTGTGGTGGTTCCAAAGTAACGCAATGCAATCGGCTCGCTGAGGTTGTCAACCAAACCCAGGGCTTTATGCAAGAGTTTGAGACGGAAATTCAAAGTTTCAGCAGCAATGCGGCCTCCGTACAAAACCTGGAAGATATTAAATCGGCTGCCGGGCAGTATACAACCGCTGTCGACAAAGTGGTGACTAACTTAGACGGGTTAGTCACTGACTTAGAACAAACCGATCTCAATGACGAAACGCTAGTTCAGTTCCGAGACGAGTATGCCACTGTAGTGCAGGGTTTCAGCGATGCCCTAGAGCAAGCTAGTGGCGCTATGGAGCTTGTGGTCGCTGTGGAGTCTGAAGCGGAGCTTCCCGCTAGCATTGAGGCTTCTCAGCAGCAGACCGTTGAAGCCGTTAACCAGATCGAGCAGCTTTCTCAAACCGAATCTGAAATCATCAACGAAGTCAATACTTACTGCGGCGCTGCGACGCCTATAGAGCCTGCTGAAGGGGGGACAGAAGGTGAGGTACCGGCCCCCCCTGAGCCTGAAAGTGCTGAGTAAGCTAACTTAATCATCTAGAGGGACACCCCAGCTAGGTGTTCCCCTAGATGCGAGGGCTGTTTGTTAAAAAAGGCTGAGGGTTCTAGCCTAACTGACAATGTGGCTGTCTATCCTGTACAAGAAGACGCGACTAGGCAACCCCTTCGACGACTGAATCTACATCAGGAATCTTTGCTTGTGAGCCAACAGCCTAAAATTGTCCATCTAGATATGCTGGATACCGATTATGTCAGCCTAACGACTGGCGACGGCATTTCCGCCGAGCGAAAACAAAGACTGGCGGCAGAAAACTACAATATTGATTTGCTGAGCCGTCAGCTAGTTCACTATCAGTATGCCAATCTGGATCAGCAGGGACGAGACGACATCCTCTGCAAAATTGGCACCACAGCAGAACTGTTCACCCTGGCGGATCGAGAGGCGATGGATGAGCGTCTGCGCTCGACGGGCAAATTCTTTCTTACTCCAGGGGAACGGCAGCAGGTAGTGAACTGGCTGCAAGATGAGCTAGGCGTAGCGGTTGCGCTATCGTAAGCGTTGGCTACGAGGCAGGGTATTCACAATTGCCTCTAGTAGCTGATCTTTAAAGCTGTCACAGGAACATCATCCCAAGACTCTACGGTGCGCAGGCAGGCTGTCCAGCCCTCTAACCGCTGATCTTCGGTTAAATCTTGCTCAAAGGTCGTATGACATTCGCGTGCTTGCGCTTCGTCGTAGCAGGCGATGCAGGAGTAAACGATACCGCAGGGATCGATTTGCTCGTTGATCCAGATAGTTTTAGTCATTCCGATTTCTTAGCTATGAAGCCGCCATTTCAGGCGATTGTTCGCCTGCGACGCTATGAATAGTTTGCCGCATTTCAGCGATCGCCTGTAGCTGGTAGTCATTGGCTTCTTGAAATTGCCCAACTTGAGTTGAGAGCGTTTCAAGCCCCTGTTTGACAGCATTGAGCTGATCCTGAACTGGCTGTAGGAGTTCTTCACGCAGTTCTAGCCGACCCAATAGTCTAGAAACCTCACCGCGTTTTTCCTGTAGCTGAGTCTCTAACTGCTGAATTTCCTCGCGCTGAGAGGATTGATCCTGGGTTTGCTGCTCAATCTGCTGCTTGAGTTCAGCAATTTTTGCCTGTAGCTGCTTCGTCTCCTCTTCGAGCGCTTGTAGATCCTCTGTGGTTTTCTGCCGTAGCGTCTCAATTTGGTTTAAAACAGGCTCTAGATCAACTGGTACCGTGGGTGTCTCTTCGGTGCTGATACCCTGACGGCGTTTGAGCAATGCCTGGTGCTGACTGAGAACTTCCTGTCGCTCCAGCAGGTTTCGGCGCTGGCCAATGAGGGTTTCGTTTAACATGCGATAGCGATCTTGCTCTTCGTCTAGCTCAGTCTCTAGCTGTAGCCGATCAAATTCGCTGACCTGCTCCATCCTAGATTTCAGCTCATTGACGGCCTGCTGCTGTAAATCTAGCTCTTCTTCCTGATCGCTGACGAAGCGTGAAACCTTTTCTAGATCTCTATCTAGCTCGCCTACCAGCGTTTCTAACGCTTCCAGCGGCATCGCTTCTAGGGCCGCCATATCGACTTTATTGCCCAAGCGAACTTTATCGGAGGTATTGAGCAGCTGATAGATTTGCTGATAGAGACTGCTTTGATCTTGAAGCTGATCAGACAAGGCTTTTGCCTGCTGCTGCTTGAGATCTAGGCTTTCCTGAAACTTTTTCAGCTCTGCCCGACTCGTGGCTAAAGCGCCATTGGCCTCATGCCAGCGCTGCCAGCGTTCGTGAATAGTCTGAGCTGCTTGTTCAACCTCGCTCTGCTGCTGCTGGGCCGTTTCCTGCTGCTGCTCTAGTGTCTGCCAGGATTCGCTGAGCTGTCCCTGCTGCTGCTCAACCCGCTCAAAGGCCGCATTGAGCTGTTCCCGTAGGGATTCGGTCGGCGCGATCGCGCCGGTAAGTCGGTTCAGGGCATCCTGAAGCTGCTGCATTTCAGCTTCTCCAAGCCCTCCTGGCTGCATTTCAGCCTGACGCTCTTCCAAGCGTCGCATCTCACCATTGAGGTGTGCCCAAGCCCCATCAAGCTCTTGGGTTTTGCGCTCTAGCTCTTCGCGGATGCGATCGACTTCACCGCGAGAGGCTTCCACTTCTTGCCGCTGAGACTCAATTTGCTCAACGTCTGCCTCAGCTTGCTCCACCTGTTCTTGCCGAGCTTCTATCTCCATCTCGCGGCGATTTAGCTCTTGACTTTGAAACGTGAGCGACTGCTTCCACTGCTCAATCTCTTCTTCCTGAGTCTTAAATTTTTTGCTTAAGTTAGAGAAGTTCTGCAGGATGGTCACGAGCTGTCGGCCTGCCTCAGAGTGCCGCTGTACCTGACGGTTATTGCTCAGATCGACCATGACTAGCGCGCCCGCGCCGTAGCCAGCATCATCTGGAGCCGCTACTATTTCTTCTCCGGGCACTGCGCTCCAGCTTTGCTCGCCTCGCTGACAGGCAAGCAGCTTAAACTCTGCTTTACCGCTGCCCATAAATCCGCTCTTTCTCTGTACTTCAGCTAGATACAGCACGCTGATCGTCCTCTTTTTTCTGTCTCTGTACCCGGATGGAATATCTACCCTGCCTATGCTTATCCATAACAGTGACAGATATTTACCTAACTTCCCTTAAAGATTCTAAATAGGTCTAGTAGCTGTATGAAGGCTTGACACAGATTTGCTCAAAAAGCACATCGCTTCAAGGCCATAATTCACGTTGTAACCCGTTTCAGCGGTTTTGAGTTGCTGAGGTCGGTCGTAGTGGCTAAACACTCAGGCTATTGAGGGCTTAGTGCTTGAACTGCTCCTAGCTTATCCCTATCTCTATATAGTTAGGGATAAA
>JAAHIC010000407.1 GCA_010671965.1 Leptolyngbya sp. SIO4C5 | reverse complement strand
CTGACGCTTTAGAAGTTATTGATGAACTCAATCAAGAAGCAGTTGGTATCATTGTGATTGTCTCAGACTGGCTAATGCCGGGCATGAAAGGAGACGAGTTTTTAGTTCAGGTGCATCGACAGTTTCCCCAGGTAATTAAGGTCATGCTGACCGGACAGGCCGATGAGGCTGCCATTGAGCGGGCCAAGGCAGAAGCCAACCTGCATCGCTGCTTGTTTAAGCCCTGGACGGAAGCAGAACTGATTGAAGCAGTTAAATCAGGCTTGGCCAGTCATGAGTAAACAGGCGATCGTCTGTGTCGATGATGAAACCACCGTCCTTAGAAGTCTCAAAGCTGAGCTGAAAGAAACTTTTGGCGATCGCTACCTGATTGAGATGGCAGATGATGGCCGGGATGCCCTTGACCTGCTGGCAGAACTAATCGGCGATCGCTACGAAGTTCCCCTGGTTATTTCGGACTACATCATGCCGGGCATGAAGGGGGATGAACTGCTGCTGCAGGTACACCGCCTCTCCCCCTACACGCTGAAAATCATGCTGACGGGCCAGGCAACCCTGGAAGCCATGCTCAACGTTGTCCACAATGCCAACCTCTATCGCTACATTCACAAGCCCTGGCAAACTGAAGACCTGCGGCTAACGGTAATAGAAGCCCTTAACAGCTATCACCAAAACAAAGAGCTGATTGAGGCCAAGCGAGAGCTAATTCAGGCCAACCGAGAACAGGCCCAGCTGATCGAAGAACTGCACGAAAATGAGCGCCGCCTCAAGCAGTTTACCGACGAGCTGTTTCAGGTAAACCAGGCTTTCTCCCAGTTTGTGCCCCGCCAGTTTATGCAGCTCCTCGATCGCGCCAGTATTGTAGACGTGCAGCTAGGCGATCAAACTGAACGAGAAATGTCGGTCTTGTTTGCCGACATTCGCGGCTTCACGGCCATGTCAGAGGCGATGACGCCGGAAGACACCTTTCAGTTTATCAATACCTTTTTCCGCCGCATGGAGCCTGCCATCATCAACAACGGCGGCTTCATCGACAAATATATTGGCGATGCCATCATGGCTCTCTTCAGCGGCACCCCAGACAATGCACTTCAGGCCGCCATTTCCATGCTGGAGTGCCTGATCGATTACAATCAGAGCCGTCTGCGGCGGGAGCAAAGCCTCATTAGTATGGGCATCGGCATCAATACCGGCTCACTGATGCTAGGCACCGTGGGCGGTCGGCACCGCATGGATACAACTGTGGTCAGCGATGCGGTGAATGTCGCCGCCCGGCTAGAAAAGCTGACGAAAGAATACGGAGTTTCCCTACTGATCACCGAAGCGACGCTGGCCCAGCTACAAAATCCTGACCTCTACTCCATCCGCCTGATTGATCAGGTTGCGGTGCGGGGCAAATCTCAGTCAATGCGAATCTACGAAGTCTTTGATGGCGATCCGCCCGCTAGCCGTCGGCAAAAGCGATTTACCAAGATCCAGTTTGAGCAGGCAATTGGACTTTACCAGCAGCAGCGCTATCAGGGGGCAATGCAGCTATTTCAAGCCTGCTTAGCTGAAAATGAAAGCGATCGCGCGGCCCAGATTTATTTGCAGCAGTGTCAGGCCGCCATTCGCGCTAACTTTAGTCAGTGGCGAGCCAGCGTGGCCCGGTAACATTGAGATCGAAAGAGATCAAAATCTACGCGATCGCTCACCGCTATGTCTCAGCCCGCTACCGTTACCGTCAAACTCTTTGCGGCCTACCAAGAAGCCTGCGGCGTTTCTGAGCTGACGCTGCAGTTACCCCCCGGCACCGCAGTCGCCGCTATCCGCGATCGCCTGATTGCCGAGTATCCCGAACTGGCCCAGTGGCGCGAGCTGACCCGCTTTGGCATTAACTTTCAGTTTGTCGATGCTGAAACTGAGCTGCAGGACGGCGATGAAGTCGTTTTGATTCCCCCTGTTAGCGGCGGCTAGGGCCAAACCAGTATTTGTAGGTTCTTACTCAGGAATGCGCTGATCAATCCGATAGCGGCCATCTTGATTTTCTGGTAGCTGGCGGCGCAGATATTCACAGGTTTCTAGGTAGGTATCAAAGCCGCTGCCCCGAATGCCGCGCTGCCACTGCCGCTGATCTGTCGGTTCACCGCGATCGCGGCGGAAGGACTCACCGCAGTAGGGATCCCGCAGCCGGAATCCCCGCGCTTCTAGGCCGTGTTCCTGGCGCAGCAGATTTTCTCGCTCCACGGTGCGCTGGTGGCGTAAAAACTGGTCGGCTTGGGGGTCGGGACCCGCTAGCTGCACAGCGCCTGTCTCATCTCTGAGGGCGAGCGGCGCTTCGGTGGCTGCACCCGCTTCCGACTCGCCCTGAAGTTCGAGCCAGGCATGACCACACAGCTCGTGGCCGAGGGCCAGCCAGGGATCAATCGTTTCTAGGCGACCGCTAACGGTCGCCGCCCCCACTACCTGCGGGCTGTTGGGCGAAGGGACGCGCACCCGGTTGTTATCGAGGGTGATGGGAGAATCGGGGCCATCGTTCACCTCAATTGTCCAAACCGGACGGGCGTCAACAAAATCGCAGAGACAGGTTGAGCCAGTAGAGGTGTCTGAGGCAGCCGCAGGGGAAGGCGACTGCGCCCCAAACAGGCCAGCGATCGCGCCGCCAATGGCCCCAAACAGCCCGCCAATGGCCCCCAAAATTGGCCCAAACAGCGGTATGCGCCCGCCAATGCTGCCAATGGTGTTGCCAATGTCATATCCGGCCCGCGCCCCCTGCACTAACCCGCCTAAAAAGCCCGGACAAAATGCCGTATCTAAGCTGACTTCGCCAGAGCCGCGATCGACGCTGGGATTGCCCCCCGACGAGAGCGTTCGCAAATAGCCTTCTACGGTTTCCGCGTTGGTCGGCTGTCGGCCTGCCTGATCGGGGGTTGGAATCGGCTCTGCCGGGCGATCGACCTGTAGCTTACGCCTCAGCCGCGACTCTCCCCGCTGAATGACAGTCGGCGGAGAGGGGGCGGTGAGATTTTGGGCAATGCGATCGGCTTCCTGCTCGCTGCGATCGCCTGCCTCAGAGATACGCTCAGGCAGGGCTGATCCCCTTTGCTGCATCACATGGACTAGCTCGTGGGCTAGAAGCTGCCGGGAGGCGTTACCAGCGCTAAACTGCCCCGCCCCAAAGACGATGTGCGGCCCCGCCGTATAGGCCAGCGCGTTGACTGACTCAGCCGACTGCTGGGCCTTGCTATCGGTATGCAGCCGTACCTGACTAAAATCTGCGCCTAAGCTGGCTTCCATCTCGGCGCGATCGCGCTCTGGTAAGGACTGACCGGGCGATCGCAGCACCTCATGCACAATCGGCGGAATGCTAGCTTGCTTTGGCTGACAGCGATCGCAGCGGCGCTGGGAAGCAGCACAGGCACACTGTCGCTGAAGCTGACCAGAGGCAGTTGTTGACGGAGAGGAGAGGACAGGGGCGGTAACTTTTGTATGCATACATCAAAACCGGGTCGCCGCAGCAAACCTTCACGAGTTGAGCTGAGTCATGGCAAGGTGAACGACCGCATTTAAGATAAATCCAGAACGGATTCCTTGTTCAATTCGATTTTCAACCGCTGTCAGGGTATCACCGGCAACGGTAATATCGCCGACAAAAGGTAAATGGAGCTGGCCCTGAGCATCGACGGTGTAGCTTCCAGAGGACGGATCTACCTCGCCGCTACCGCCTAAAACTCGCATATGCACCGTGTCGCCATTGCTCAGTTGACGGCTGTAGTTGACGGTTTTGTTGGTAAGAGCCACGTTGACGGTAGGATTGCGCAGAATATTGGGCATGAAGGCATTGTGAATAGCCTGACGTAGCTGCGCTAAGGTTTGGCCTCTGGCGGGCAGAGTACCGGCTGTTGGGATCTCAATATTGCCAGCTAAATCAATCGGATACTCGTGAGAAAATTCGGTGACGGCTCCGCTGCCGTCTCTAATCTCAACGCTAACGACCTGTCCGTCTGAGAGAGTGGCTGGGGTGGGGGCGGGGGCAGGCGGGTTGCTTCCGGCCTGAGCAGGGGCTTCCTGTTTTTGCAGGCTGAGACTGTGAGCCGGGGCAGCTAGCAAACTAGGCCCCACTGGAAGGAGAGCCTGATCGGTAATGTGCGAGGCAGCCTGATGGGCCGTTTGCTCAGGCACAGCTTCGGAGCTGATCCGAAGCGACTGGGGAATTGAGGAGGTGGGCGATCGCTGCTGAACTACGTGAGCTAGCTCATGGGCCAGCAGCTGCTGGCCTGAAACTGTTTGGGGTGAATATTGGCCGCTGCCTAAGACAATATTGGATCCGACCGTATAGGCCAGAGCCTGAACGGCCTCAGCCGAAGTCGCTGCTTTGGTGTCAGTGTGCAGCCGCACCTGCTGAAAGTCTTGCCCAAAACGCGACTCCATCAGCGTTTGAGTCGCTTGATCTAGGGGCAATCCCGGCGATCGCAGCACTTCATGGACAATGGGCGGGGCTAGGCTTGGGGCTGCCTGCGGCGTAGCGTGGCGCTGGGGCGAGCTGCGGCTGCTGGGCTGCTGCGAGTTGAATCGATGCCGGACAGCAGAATTTGGGCGAGCCGTTGTGGCGGTTTGAGCGGACTGCTTCAGGGGAACTGGGAACTGCATTGTTGGCCCCCGGCTGATCAGAGCTGAATACCTATCTCAGTAATAGCGTGAGTTTTAGCGGTTAGCCGCGATCGCAGCAAAGCTTTATACGGTGAGTAAACTACTCTTCGTCTAAGTCATCGTCTTCAATCTCATCTTGATCCCAATCATCACCAGCCCTAACAGATAGAAGGTAATTAAAGGCTTCCTGTCCTTCTTTAACAAAGCTCCCCAAAGGAGAGGTATACCGTACAGTTTCACAAACGCCCCCTTGACAAGCGCTTCTAGGCCATCCTGTCCCAGAGTTTGAAGAAGCGATCCTTAGCCCTCCTGGCCCAGACGCGGA
>JAAHIC010000406.1 GCA_010671965.1 Leptolyngbya sp. SIO4C5 | reverse complement strand
TCCTGGGTCAGCAGCGTGTGCAGGGCGTGGTGAAAATCATCGCTCCACTGGGCATCAACGCCGTAGCCGCCCTGCGCCTGAGGCCGTAGAATGCGGGGATCGTTGAGATCGCTTTCGGCAATTAAGTGCAATACCTGCCGCCTGTGCTCTGACCAAAGCAATCGTCTTAGCCTCTTGCTTATGGTCAGCAAAAACCTCTAGGGCATAAGGCTGATTCTGCTGTAGTTCTTCGGCGTTTTTACCTTCTAGCTGGACGCTATATTTCATAGACTCCTATGGAATTTGATTACTCAACATTTATACCAGCTCATATAAACTATTGTCATCCATCTATGGATTGAGTCTAATCAATTGGTTTAGTTCAGCCCTAAGCTAAAAGCTGGTCAATCATGCGGCTTGCTTGAGCGCCGTAGCCGCCGCCAAACAGGTTGAAGTGGTTGAGGATGTGATACAGGTTATAGAGCACTTTGCGGCGCGAATACCCTGCCTCCAGCGGATAAGCCTCGTTATAGCTTTGATAGAAGGCAGCCGGAAAGCCGCCAAAAAGTTCGCTCATGGCCATGTCTACTTCGCGATCGCCGTAGTAAACTGCCGGATCTAGCAGCACGGGTTCACCCGCCGCCGTAATGGCCGCATTGCCTGACCATAAGTCTCCATGCACCAAGACTGGCCGGGGATCATGTCCGGCGAGCAGTTCTGGTAGGGCCGATAGCAGCGCTCCGGCTTGAGGAAAATGGCCGCCCCGGCGCTTGGCTAACTGAAACTGATACTGCAGGCGGTGCTCTTGATAAAAGGCTAGCCAGTCGGCTGTCCAAGGATTAGGCTGTGGCGTAGAGCCAATTGTATTGTTTTGATGCCAGCCAAAACCGCGATCGCTCTCTACCCGGTGCATGGCTGCTAGCTGCTGGCCCATCTTTTGCCAAGCCTGATTGTTGCCAGCGCCCAGATCTAGCCATTCCATCACAACGTAGGCCGAGCTATCGGCAGTGCCCCAGCAGAGAGGACGCGGGGCGCGAATTGTATGGCTGTCGGCAATCTCTTTCAGTCCTAGGGCTTCGCGCTCAAACATAGCCACCTGGCTCGCCTGATTAAGCTTCAGAAAAAAGGTTTGCTCCCCGTCGCTGATGGCATAAGCCTGATTGATGCTGCCGCCGCCGACTGAGCGGCGATCGCGAACTTCAAAGGGCTGACCGATTTTTTGGCTAATCTGCTGAGCGATCGCATTCCACATAGGCATTGCTTTGAAACTTCGACATATTCCTATTCCGGCACAACCGTCATAATGGCGTAAGCCTCAGGCGATAGATATTGCCGGGCTGCCTGCTGCAGTTCGTCCAGGGTAATGGCGCGAATGCTCGCCGGGTAGCTCAGGGCGTGACTAATATCGCCAGTCAGAGCATGGTAGTAGCCATAGAGGCCAGCGCGATCGCTGGGGGTTTCGCTGCCAAAGATATAGCGGTTAGCCACCTGGGTCTGAATCCGCTGCAGCTCAGCGATCGCAATCGGTTCTGTCTGCAGCCGCGCAATCTGACTAACAATGCTCTCTTCCACGCTGGGCAAATGCTCTGCGGGTAGCTGGGCCGAAATTGAGAACAGTCCTTGCTGGCGATAGCTCATGTTGCTAGCCATAATGCCATCAACTATCTGCCGTTCCTCCCGCAGTTCTCTGACTAAACGAGATGTGCGGCCCTGGCCCAGAACTGAGGCGATCACGTCTAGGGCATAGGTCTGCGGCAAATTGTCCATGCCCGGTACGCGCCAGCACATAATTAACCGCGCCTGTCGCAAAGCTTTGTCCGCATAATGCAGGCGGCGGATCTGGCTGAAAGGAGGTTCAGGCGGGTAGGCGGCTGGCGTGGCGGCAGCAGAGGCTAGGGGCTGGGTGTCTGTCTGTCGCTCTAGCGCCTGCTCGAAACTCTCAGTCGCAATCTCGGCCAGAGTTTCTGCCGGTAAATTGCCAACGGCTACAGCCGTCATGTGCGGTGGCTGATACCAGCTCCGATGAAATGTCCGCATCTGCTCGACGGTCAAATTGGCAATTACATCGGCAGATCCCAGCACCTGCCGTCGGTAGGGCAAGTGGTCAAACACAAGCTCTGTAAAGCGGTAAAAGTTGCGCCGCCGCACATTATCCTCAGAGCGGCGAATTTCTTCTAGGATGACCGGACGTTCACGCTCAAAAGCGTCTGCAGCCAAACTAGAGTTAATTAATAGCTCAATCTGTAGCGGGGCTAGGGTCGCAAAGTCTTGGGGAGCTGCGGTCACATAGTAGTGGGTGTAGTCCTGGCTGGTCGCCGCGTTAGTGACAGCCCCCCTAGCTTCTAGTGCCCGCTCAAACTCACCGCAGGGAATCTCAGCGGTGCCTTTGAAAATCATATGTTCGAGAAAATGGGCTAGGCCGTTGATTGACTCTGACTCTACGGCTGACCCAATGCCTAACCAAATACTCAGGTTGACAGCTTCTACTGGTGTTTGCTCAACAATCAGGGTTAAACCATTAGATAATTTTTGAATGACGGGCAGATGAAGCTGGGAATCCGCAGCCGGAGCAGCCAGAGTGGAATACATATAGTCTTAAAGAGATAACTTTCTTCATCCATGTTAGTTGTTCTATCTGTTATCTCTGATGGAGAATTGCGCCGTTGCCCACTTAAAGCTTGTGTAGTCAGGGGGTTATTTCAGATGGGAACCTGGATTAAAGAAACCGACAACGCCATTTACCTCATGCAGGGAGGATATTACCTATCCAAGATTTCTAAGTACCCTTCTAAAAACAATCCCAACGAAAAAATTCTCAATATTCGTGGTATCCGCTCTTGGTTTCTACGCGATGACGCCCCCAGGGGGATGACAGTCTCTCCCGGCAGCAAAGAGCCGCTGCCCCTGCCACCACCGCCGCCGCCAACCCAGCCCAGCGTTCGCCAGACCAATGAGGATGGCCTCTTTTTGATTAAGTCATTCGAGGGCCTGCGCCTTAAGGCTTATCAGGACGCCGTGGGCATCTGGACAATTGGCTACGGCACCACTCAGGGCGTCACGCCCGGCATGGAGATTACGCAGGCGCAAGCGGAGCAGCTATTGAAGCGAGATGTCAACAAGTTTGAGCGAGCCATTCAGGACGCCGTCAAGGTCACTGTCAATGACAATCAGTTTTCGGCGCTGGTGTCGTTTACCTATAACGTTGGCTCAGGAGCCTTTCGCAGTTCCACGCTGCTGCGGCTGCTCAATCAAAACGACATTCAAGGAGCCGCTGACCAGTTTCCCCGCTGGAATCGGGCTGGAGGCCGTGTACTAGCGGGACTCACCCGTCGCCGCAATGCCGAACGGGCCTTATTTTTAGGGCAAGATTTCCGGCGATTCCTGTAAGCTGTCACTTGCAAAAAGTGTTTTAACTTTGTCCTATGCCCCAAGAGCGTTCAGCCTGGCAGCGAGGGGGGACACCCTACTTCTTCTTGCTGCCAGCTTTGATTATTCTAGGATTGACGGTTTTCGGCCCCGCACTGCAGGCGTTTTATCTCAGCTTTACTAGCTTCGGCTACGACCTCACTCAGCCACCCCAGTGGAACAATTTTGCCAATTTTCATAAGCTGCTGCGGGATCCGGTCTTCTGGCAAACCCTGAGAAATACGCTGTTTTATCTCATTGGGGTCGTGCCGGTCTTGGCGATCGCACCGCTTTTGCTGGCTATTTTAGTCAATCAAAAGCTGCGGGGCGTCCGCTGGTTCCGAGTGGCTTACTACACCCCCGTTGTGATTTCGATGGTGGTAGCGGGTATTGCCTGGCAGTGGCTCTACGCGGAAAACGGTCTGCTCAACCAGATTTTGACTGGGCTAAGGCTGAGTCAGTCAGGCGTGCCGTGGCTAACTAGCCCTGAACTGGCTTTGCCCAGCGTCATGCTGGTGACCATCTGGAAAGGATTGGGATACTACATGGTGATCTATCTAGCAGGCTTACAGGCGATTCCGGCCAGTCTCTATGAGGCTGCAGCAATTGATGGCTCAGATGGCTGGCAGCGTCACTGGGATATTACCTTGCCGCTGATGCGTCCCTATATTTTTCTGGTCAGCGTCATTTCTGCTATTTCAGCCACCAAGGTGTTTGAAGAAGTCTTCATCATGACTCAGGGAGGGCCGCGCAATAGCTCAAAAACGGTGGTTTATTACGTCTATGAACAGGCATTTCAGTCTTTGGAAATTAACTATGCCTGCACAATTGGCCTAGTTCTGTTTTTGCTGATTCTAGGCTTGTCCCTGCTGAGGCTGGCTTTCCTGCCAGCGGCAGATTCTAGCGGTTATTTCTAGGAGCCAATGGCCACGTTATGCAGCTCAACTGCATCAGCACCTTCCACCTGCATAGCAGTGCGCACTAGACGGTTTAGCAGCTCTTTGGAAGCGACCTTCCCCCGCAGGATTACGATGCGGCCTCGCTGACGGACCGCCACATCGGCAGCGGCAGACTCAAACTTTTTATGGAACTGACGCTGAACTCGCTTTGCTAAGCCCTGATGGTCGTATTCTCCCCGGAGTCCAACCCGCTCAGGCGGAATAGACAGGTACCAGGCTCTAGCAGAGGTTGATACCACCGATGCGATCGCGCACCCTCCTATGACAGTTTGATTAGATGTATAGGCAGCTTCATAGGCACCCATAGCGATCACCTTCCAAAAATAGTTAAGACAGCGTTAACCCACCGTCTTGGGGCAGATTTTCAAATTTGCTTGGGAACACACATCCGTGCTCTGACAAGGACAAAGGTTTAGCTGATGCCGCTGTCTCCCGAAGCTACGTCGAGAAGTCAAAGCAGAAATCCAGCAAGACTTCGACCAGTATCTTCACTAAAAAATCGGATATTTACGTATTTTTACGATTTTTTGAGGAGGATTCTGTTACCCAGCTAGCAATTTTTCAGCAGTTTACGCCGAGCGGTAGATTACACGGTGTCGGCGCAGACCTATAAAATTTGCA
>JAAHIC010000405.1 GCA_010671965.1 Leptolyngbya sp. SIO4C5 | reverse complement strand
CATTGTAAGCGCCTCAAAACGCTTATAATGGGGAACAGGTAGCTTCTGAGCCAGTGATTGAAGCCAACTGAATGAAGCATGAACTGCTATGGTTGCGGCTTGATGTTTTAGTTAATGCGCTATCAAGTTTCTTTGTTTAAGCAAGCACTAACATAGCCTAGCCGGAACTAGCCGCTAGAGTTGTGTTAAGCCAATTAATCGAACAGGGTGAAGGCAGTGACCCAAGAATTTCACATTTCGATTACATCTGTGGGAGCAGAGCGGTATCTAATACGCACAGAACAGGTTGCTCCTGGAACTCCCCTAGCAGAGGAGCAGGTAGTTTGGCCGCTGGCTGACTGGCTCCAGCAAACTCAGCAGCTCATGCATGAACCTTTGAGATCTCTGCTGGCTGGTCACCCCCCTTTTCGCGTGGCCGCTCACTCAGAAGAGGCTGAAGAAGCTGCCGCTGCCGCTGCGGTTTCAGCTAACGCGCCAGGATTAGTCATGCTGGGGCAACAGCTCTACAGCGCTCTTTTTCAAGGCATGATTCGAGATAGCTGGCTGACAGCTCAGGGAATTGCCCAGCACAGCCAGCAGGTTTTACGACTCCGTTTGGGCATTAAGGATCCTAAACTACAAAAATTACCCTGGGAGGTTTTACACGATGGCGATCGCCCACTAGCCACAGGCACTGATCTCACGTTCTGTCGCTATCACTCTGCCTTTGCCACCAGTCCAGGTGCCATGAGCGCGGCCACCACCGCATCTGAAACGCCCTTACGAGCACTGATGGTGGTTTCTGCCCCTGATGACCAAGAAAAACTGGCGCTCAAGCGGGAGGTACAGCAGCTACAGGCTGAACTGCAGCCGTCAGCCGTGCCCGATCCCAGTAAACCCGCCGATGATTTTCAGCCCCTCCAAGTTGAAGTTACCCTGCTAGAGCAGCCTGGTCGAACAGAGCTGGTACAGGCGTTAGAGCAGGGCAAATTTCAGATACTGCACTATGCCGGACACAGCAATCTAGGCAAGACCGGCGGCGATCTTTATTTGGTGAGTCAGCAAACCGGCCTGTCAGAACAGCTCAGCGGTGAAGACCTAGCGGGACTCCTGGTCAACAATGGGGTTCGTTTGGCTGTTTTCAACTCATGCCGAGGTGCTTATTCTGAAGCCGACACCCACGGCGGGCAAGAGCAAAATCTGGCGCAGGCTTTGATCAATCGCGGGGTTCCCGGCGTCATCGCTATGGCTGAGCGGATTCCGGATGAGGTAGCCATTACCTTTACGCGCCTGCTCTATCGCAATCTCAGACAAGGTTACTCGATTGACTTAAGCCTCAACCGAACTCGTCAAGGACTGATCTCAGCCTACGGTTCCCATCAGTTTTACTGGGCGCTACCCGTGCTTTACATGCATCCGCGCTTCAACGGAGCTTTGACGAGCCAGCTAGCCAACCCAGTCATGGCCCTAGATAACCTGCTTTTTCCGGCTTCTGCTCAGGCCAATCGCCCTGATGTATCTCCCCCAGCCGATACCGACAATCTAGTAGCCGCTCTAGAAGCCGATGACGACTACGACGAAGACTTCGCAGTCGTGGCTGATTTACTTCAGCAGCTTTCTCCTCGAGACCCAGAGCAGAGTCAGTCGGCCACGGCAGTTTCAGGCGCACCTGCTGTTTCTACCTCAGAGGCCGCAGCCCTGTCGGACGACAGCCCAGAGACGCCAATTCCGGCAGAAAAAGAGTCTGTGGCTACCGCTGTCCTAGCGAATGGTCAGACGGCCAGCTCGCCAGCCGTTGCTCAGCCCAGCCGATTTAGTCTGAAAGCTTTGTCCTGGCAGCGGCAGCCTAAGCTGTGGCTACCGCTTGTTGGGGCGGCGGCTCTGATTATTGCCGTCGGCAGCGTTAGCGTATTACAGAACGGCCTCGGTAACTCCAGGCTCACAGCAGAACAGATCTTAGAAAATCCAGCTTTGCTAAACGAGCTAGATGAGCTAGATGAAACGATTGATCCAGTGGCGATCGCTACGGTAGCCTTCAACCAAGATCAGCTCTCCTTAGCGCTCAAGATGGTTGAAAGACTCTTAGATGAAGATCGGCTCTCAGCTGCGGCAGAAGTGATCCAGGCAGCCTCGGAAAAGCAGAAAAACAGCAGCGAATATCTCTATCTGCTCGGTCGGCTACAGTGGCAGGGACTTGCTGCTGGCATTTCTGAATACAGTGCCAATGACGCCGCTCGTTCATGGAATGCTGCCGTTGAGCAGCGTCCTAGCGAGATTGAGTACTGGGTTGCTCTAGGGTTTGCTCGCTACGGCCAAGATCAATATCAAGAGGCCATAGCCGCCTGGGAAGAAGCGGTCGCCCTCGACCTGCAGCAGCAAAATATTGCCCCCTTCATCGGCACCGACAATGATGCTTTAGTCGCTAATCCCATGACCCTCAGTGCCTATGCTGGACTCTCGCTGGCTATGCGGCAGCTTGCCAATTTGCAGCCCAACCTCGAACAGCGCCAGCGGGCGCTAAATACCGCCAAAAAGCATTATCTATTCGTGATTCAAGCCGCTCCGAACGACTTCAATAGCGACCGCTCTCTGTCCAGAAACTGGCTGTGGCAGGAAGCAGCGATCGCTGACTGGTTTGCCCTCCAAACAGAAATCTTCGAGTAGCTGCTGACGGTCTAGCTGCAGCATCAGGTATGCTATCCCGGATCAGCCCCAGATCAGCCTTTTTAGCAGCTCCAGCATCAATCCTGTAGCTCTATAGCTCTATGCCGCGATCGCCCGGCAGCTAACAGGCGGCTAATATTTGATGCGATCGCGGGTATTACCTGCTGCAGCATTCTTTTCCAAAAACTCAATAATCTTGCCTGCAACATCAATACCGCTAGCTGCCTCAATCCCCTCTAATCCCGGCGACGAATTCACTTCCATCACCACAGGCCCGTGATTTGAGCGCAAGATATCAACGCCAGCGACCCGCAGCCCCATAGCCTTGGCAGCCCGTACAGCTGTGCTACGTTCTTCAGGCGTGAGCTTAATTTTGGCGGCAGTGCCGCCGCGATGAATATTAGAGCGAAACTCCCCCGGTGCGCCCTGCCGCTTCATGGCCGCAATCACCTTGTCGCCAACGACAAAGCAGCGAATATCCATACCACCTGCTTCTTTGATAAATTCTTGCACCAAAATATTGGCATCTAAGCCCCGAAAAGCTTCAATCACCGAGGTTGCCGCCTGTTTCGTCTCAGCCAAAACCACGCCAATTCCCTGAGTACCTTCCAGCAGCTTAATCACTAAAGGCGCTCCCCCCACGATATCCAGCAGTCCCTCAATGTCTTTAGTGGAATGGGCAAACCCAGTCACGGGCAGGCCAATGCCGCGGCGGGCCAAAATTTGTAAACAGCGCAGCTTATCGCGCGATCGCGAAATTGCCTGAGATTCGTTGGCGGAAAAGACACCCATAATCTCAAATTGCCGCACCACTGCTGTGCCATAAAACGTTTTGGACGCGCCAATCCGGGGAATGATGGCATCTAATCCCTCCAAAGGCTTGCCGGAGTAGATCACTTTAGGATTATGGGCGGTGATATTCATATAGCAGCGCAAATAGTCAATGACCTGCATCTCGTGGCCGCGCTGCTCACCCGCTTCTTTCAGCCGCTGCGTAGAATAGAGAGATGCTTTTTGAGAAAGAATTGCAAATTTCATTGCCTGACTTACTGAATTGAACCTGAACTGAGGTGAGGGGAATGAGTAGCACTTTGCACGAATGACTGTCCAGGATCCACCACAAATCGCCTCCTGATGGCCTGACGCCCCAGCAGCATGGGAAAGCCCATCTGGGTTCTGTCAGTAAGCGTTAGCTCAATCGGCCACCGCCATGCTTTAATCGCTACGTGAGTCCGAATAATGGAGCGCAGTTCCGCCTGACCACTGGAACTGCGCACGTGACGCTGATCTAACAGCTCAGCTTCAACCCTCAAAGGCTGATTGGGTTGCTGGTAGTTGCTGAACACCGCAAACCGAACCCAGTTGCGTTCGGCTCGACTAAAAGGCTCAATCTCTAGAGCGTGAAGCGCTGAAGAGCGGGCTCCAGTATCGATCTTAGCTTTGAGCTTGACAATGCCCAAGTCAGGAAGTGCAAGCCATTCTCGCCAGCCAAGAATGGGCAAGTCAGTTTGCTGAGAAATCGTCACGGCCCAAGCGCTGCCATAAACACCCTCCTCAGGGTACATGGTTTTGCCTCTGGTGCGGCAATTCATCGTTTATGACGGCTTATTTTCAGAGATGAAACCCGTTAGAGGACATACATTTACCCCTCTAAACATCCCTGACTTCTCTGAGATTGACTGCGTTCAGCGCTGTCTAATACCTCTATTTTCAATCAACATCTAAGCTTGACTAAAACTTCAAATAAGACCGCTTTACATTGAAAATTTTTGTAAATTTCAGTGAAAACGTTCTTCCGGTCGAAAAGCCTTGTGCCAGCATTTTTCTAAATAGTTGATCTGATATGAACGCCAGAAACGACGAGGGTTGAGGATGGTTTTGTAGTTGGCGCTAAAAACCGGCTGCTTGAGGTACTGCCAAATCGGAAATTCCATTTTCTTATGTCTCGAAGTCATCACAAAAAGCAGGTATGAGAGGCGTGCTTTTTATTGCAAATTCGCCCTAAAGCACTAAAGGTAAATACCAAGGTTTACTCTCAGTATAAGCATGCCCAAAGCAGCTTCCCCTGTACTCAGCAGTAGGGTAGAAAAATATTTAATATTCAGAAGAAAAGTTTAGAATGGAGCTGACGGGAGTCGAACCCGTGTCCGCCCTGAGTATTAACACTTCACTCATTCACAGGCTTAGCCTCTTTAACCCTTGAGGCGGGGACTCTCATTTATCCCTGAGAATAGGATGCTCTGGTAAAGAACGAACGCCACCCACGCGTGCTTGGCGCGCCCGGTCTTCTTGAGCACGGCAAAGCCCACCGGCCCGGCGATG
>JAAHIC010000404.1 GCA_010671965.1 Leptolyngbya sp. SIO4C5 | reverse complement strand
ACCGTATTCTGCTGATAGGCTGAATACGGTTCAGATGAAAGTAAGGCGCAGTTGTTTGCTCCGTATTTTGAGTGAGTGATCTAGACACTCTCCAGAGGACGCAAATGCCGGTGCTAAACGGACATTTTCTAGGGTATTGACGAGAGCTGGTGGTACTGAATCTGTCCTAGCAATACCAGCGAAATGCCAGTGAAATCGGAATTGAGTCTCCTCAAAGCACCTGCTTAATGACAGAATCTAGGAATTCTTTTATGCCAATCTCTATGAGCCGTTCCAGAATTTCGACATGCCCTAGTTGGGGTCGAAATAGACGAGTTTAGGACTTACAGCGAGTGATTGAAGGGTTCCCCTAGTTCAAGACTCTGGCAAATAGCGCTGTAGCATAGACTGCCAGTCTGATTCGCTCAGTTCTTGTAAAATCTGACGGCTCAGGGGTTCTCGCAGCGGTGAGTTATTCGCCACGGCAAACGTATACTGACTCATTTGGACGCCCGTATCCTCGACTTGGAGTCGCTTTTGAAACGCATTGCGATTCAGCGTTCGTAGTGTAGCTGTACCATAAACAAAAGCATCGATGCGGCCTTGATTAATCGCCTCTAAACCCGCCTCCGGGTTGGAAAACGGCTGGAACTGAATTTGCTCTTGTTGCAGATAGCGAGCCGCTGCAGAATCCGTTAGACTTCCCACCTGCATCGTTCGTAGCTGCTGTACCTGCAACGGCTGAATCCCCTGATTCAGTACCAAAACTGAAGTAATTGAAGCCGTGAGACTTGCAGTGAGGCCCATTGCTACCAACATCCAGAGCAGCGCTAAAATGCGACCTCCAATCGTTTTAGGCGCTTTATCGCCGTAGCCAATCGTTGTCATCGTTACCCCAGCCCACCAGAAGCCATCCCAAATCCCTTTAGCCGGTGACTGGTTGAACATGTCTTCATTAGAGCGGTTTTCCAGCAGCCAGCACAGTAAGCCGACAACTATCAAAATTAGAGACAGCCACAGGCAGATTTTCAAAAATTGAAAGGACACGACAGCTCTCACAATCTCCCAAAGTCGTTGCCGGCGGCGGCTGATAATTCCCAGGGTGTCGGTAAAGTAGCTCTGGGTAAAGTCTACCTGGACTTCTCTCGGCGCTGTCGCCGTCACCAAAGCAACGTCGAGGTTGCCTGATTCAAGCTGGGCGATCGCCTGATCGCTCTGAAACTCCTGCCATTGATAATCTAAGTCAAGTTCGTAGGCTACTTCCCGCCACAGGTGAACGCCAATGCCGTCCCAGTCAATTTCTGTTTCAGCGCTGCCCGACTTAATGACCAAAGGCGGCATGGGGCTAAGACCTACTCTTAGCCTGCGGCTGCTAGGAGCTGGCTCAGCCGGTTCGCTTGCAGAGGTTGGCGGCGTCTGGGGAGACGGGGCTGTCTGAGCGGAAACCAGTTTTCCCTGAAAAATCAGCGTCAGACAGACGAGCAATGCAATCAAGCTGAATAACCTGCGGCTGGTCCCTAGAGAAAATATCCGTCTGCTTCTTCTGGCTTTCATCAACTTCAACCTACTCAGGTACGGCTCTACTGTGCCTGACCCTGACCTGTTCCCCTACCCCCTAAAGAGAGACGCTAACCGCTAGTGACTACCCGGGCCAAGAGTCTGCTAGTGCTAAAAAGACGTGCAGACCGCGATCGCCCTTTACAATTTGAAAGAGAGCCTGCCTGAAGACAAAAAGTATGACAACGACAACCACCGCCCCCCTAAGCTGGCAAGAACTTGCAGCCCTCACCAACTTTGAAATTGACACCGTTAACGGCCCCACCAATGCCCAGGCCACTCTGCGTCTCTTCGGTCAGGGCGAAGCCGACGTCCGCGTCACTCTCTACCGCGACAATCATGCCTGGTGTCCCTACTGCCAAAAAGTTTGGCTGTGGCTAGAGGAAAAGCAGATTCCCTACCGCATCGAGAAAATCACCATGTTCTGCTACGGCAAAAAGGAGAGCTGGTATAAGCGCAAAGTGCCCTCTGGAATGCTGCCTGCAGTTGAGCTAGACGGTCAGCTTGTCACCGAAAGCGACGACATCCTCTTAGCCCTAGAGCAAGCTTTTGGCCCCTTAGAAAAAGGCATGAGCGATCCGCAAGTTGTCCCGCTGCGCCAGCTAGAGCGACAGCTTTTTCGAGCCTGGTGTCTGTGGCTGTGCTATCCCACTCGCTCGGCGCGGCAGGAGCAGGCCAGTCGGGAGCAGTTTACCAGCGTAGTGGCTCAGGTGGAAGCCGCCCTTGCTGCTACCCCCGGCCCCTACTTTCTCGCAAATTTTGGCACCGCTGATGTCATCTTCACCCCCTACGTTGAGCGGATGAATGCCAGCCTCTACTACTACAAAGGCTATTCGCTACGGGAAGAAAATCCGCGTTTTTCTGACTGGTTCGACGCGATGGAGAGTCGCCCCACCTACCGAGGCACTCAGAGCGACTTTCATACCCACGCCCACGACCTGCCCCCTCAGATGGGCGGCTGCTACGCCAACGGCGATCCGCAAACGGCAGCGAACCAAAAACGAGTAGACAGCGGCCCCTGGCTAGGACTGCCCGACGTGAAATACGCAGAGCCAGACACTTCACGAACCGAAGCTCTGCACCGAGTAATTAAGCACCGGGCCAACATTATTCGCGTCAATCCAGCCGCTGCTGACCTGTTCGATCCAGCCCTGCGCTGTGCCCTGACCCACCTGATGACTGGGGAGGACTGTCCGCCCCCTGCTGGCAGCGACGCCGCCCTGCGGTATCTGCGCGATCGCATCAACGTGCCCCGCGATATGTCCATTTACGCCGCTAAACGACTGCGGCAGGCGCTAGAGGAAACGGCGGCGCTAGCGGGCGATCGCCAAGGGCCAGCTATCCCCACCCGCCACCGCCGCGATCAGGATCCGGTGAATTTTGCAACTGCTTAGCACAATTGCCTAGGGTCGCAGCGCCTGGTTGGGGAAAAGGCCGCTCAAGGCGGCCTGTCGCTCCTGGGGCGCTTCTCGGTTCATGTTGAGGACGGTTTCATAGAAAAAGAAGGAAATCCCAGCATATTGGCGATCGCGCACCGCCTTAATTTGGGTATCAATTAAATCCATTGCCGTCGGGCGACCCTTGAGTCCCGTCAAAATGCCAACTGCCGTAGGAATCCGCCGTCGTGAGGCCTGAGCGGTGGCCTTGTTCATCTCCCAGACAAAGCGGTTGAGATTGTCCCGATAAAGCTGAATAATCAGCTCGTCTACGGAACCCTGCTCGACCCAGGTAGGCCAGTCCTGCAGGTAGTTGGCGTAGGAAAACGGGTAGGGATTGGGAGAAACAGATACAATTGCTCCCGGTCGCCGCATCCGCACCACCTGAGCCACCTCGGCCATGAAGTCAGCGATTTTGCTGGCCCGCCAGCGCACCCAGGCGGCATCCTGAGCCGATTCGGGGGGCTTTTTGCCGCCGTGTTCTTGCTGATAGAGCGTCACCGTCACCGGATCGTAGCCAAACTCGACCGGCAAACCCATGTGATCGTCTACCTGAAAACCATCCACCGGATACCGGCGCATCACCTCATCCACCAGCAGCAGCATAAACCGCTGAACCTCCGGGTGAAAGGGATTGAGCCAAACGCGGGCATCGTTGCCCTCCTGCTTGATCTGAGTGCCGTCGGCCCGCTGGGTAATCCAGTCGGGATGACGCCGCACCAGCTCCGAATCCGCCGGGGCCATAAAGCCAAATTCAAACCAGGGAATTACCTTTAAGCCGGCCGCGTGGCCCAGCTCGACCGCCTCTTGCAGCATGTCGCGATCGCGCTGGGTGGCTTCCAGCCGCGCATCTTCAGCAGGTTCTTCCGAAAGCGGGTAGAGTCCCTGCTTCTGCCCGATGAAGCGCTCGGCAATGGCGCTGGGATAGAGGGTATCGCCCCAGTTCCAGATGGTGGGATAGATTGTGTTGAAATTTAACTCAGCCAGGGTGGTGATGGCTTCTGACAGGCGATCGCGGCTAAAGAGCACGTCGCTATCAATGTTCGTCAGCCAGACGCCGCGAATTTCTTGGCTAGGCGCGGGTCGATCTGTGGCTAGCTGCCGGGCGATGACAGTATCGGGGGGTAAAGTGCTGAGCAGTCCTGGTAGCTTGCTGGTTTGGCAGAGCAAAGCCGCCGCTTCTCCCCGGCTGACAAGCTGGTTGGGCTGTAGGCGGCGGGAAGTAGGATAGATCACTAGCCCCTGCTGTTCGAGGGCAGCGGCGATCGCTTCTCTGGCGAAGTCGGGAATGGCGGCGCTGTCTTCAAAGTTAGCGACTAGCGTAGCGTTGGCATTGCTGATGTAGGGATAGTCGCGGTAAGCAGCGATCGCGGTGATCACCTCAGCGCGTGACAGGGGGCGACTGAGGTCAAAATACTGGTTGGGATAGTGAGATAAGAAGTTGGCCGGATCATCGAGTCCTAGGGCCGTATCGGCAGCAGTAGGAGCAGGGCTAGGAACTGGGGCCGCTGTCAGCCAGCTCACCAGTTCACTCCAGGTAATGCTGTCATTGGGGCGGAAACGGCCTGCGGGATAGGCATCTGGGCTGAGCCGCTCAGACTTAGCTAAAACCTGAATGCACTGATCGGCCCAGTGATTAGCCGTGTCCGTGGGATAGACGACTGGCGGCGTTAACAAGTCTTCTAGTGGCGTCTGGGCAACAGCGGGTAGGCTGCGGTGGATGCCTAAAACTAAGGTGAACGTAAATATAAAACTGAGTGAAAGTGCCCATAGGCGCTGCGATCGCCGCCCCATTGAATCGCCTCCTGTAATGTCTTCAGTCTTTTCGCGCTGAGAAGCCCCTGCTCAGGAAAATCATTCTCCTGATTTTGCCTCAAAACGGTAACGCTGCTGAAAAAATTTGGATTGGCGAGTAATTTTGGGCGTTGCATAATTAAAAGATGAATTAGAGGTAACCTGCGATGCAATGGGGCGGCGATCGCAGCGCCTATGA
>JAAHIC010000403.1 GCA_010671965.1 Leptolyngbya sp. SIO4C5 | reverse complement strand
CTGCGCCCCCGGTTTCAATCCCTAAAGAGCGGCTAATCATGTAGTAAGCCCCGCCAACTCGCACCACTCGGTCTGTAGCGATCGCCGAGATTGAAAGCGCCGTCAGCAGGGTAATCGCTGTAGACAGGGTCACAATCAGCAGCGTCCCCAACAGCCCTACATTGCCCACGACCCAGCCAAAGCGCAGATACATGATCACGCCCAAGATGGTCAAAATGGAGGGCGTATAGACGCCGCCAAACGTGCCTAAACCACCGCTGCTAGAGGGAACTGTTTCAGGTGGCTTAGCAGGGCGGTTAGAAAATAGCTGCATGATTAAAGCTTGTACTGGGCAAGGCTGTGGGGCAGTTTCCCCTTTAGCTTAGCGATCTATTGCCAATTGCTGACCGTAGAGGCAGAGCGATCAAGCCGGAAGACAGAGGCGATAGCGGTAGGATAAAGGCAGCCACGGTCAATGCACGATGACACCCATTTCCATTGCCTCTCTAACGCTAGATACTTTTCTGGAACTACCAGAAACTGAACCTGCCAGCGAATTTATCAGCAATCAGATTCTCCAGAAACCTATGCCCCAGGGAGGGCACAGCCTGCTGCAGAGTGAGCTAATCAAGGCCATTAACGCGGCTGCTCAGCCTAATCAAACGGCTTATGCTTTTCCTGAACTACGCTGCGTGTTTGGCGGGGCCGCCATTGTGCCAGATGTGTCTGTGTTTCGCTGGCAGCGAATTCCGCGAGCAGCTTCAGGCCGCATTGCTAATCGGTTTAAAACCTATCCTGACTGGGCAATTGAGATCCTATCTCCCGATCAATCCCAGACCAAGCTGTTGGCGAAACTGCTGCACTGCATTGAGCAGGGGACGGAACTTGGCTGGCTGCTTGACCCTGGAACCGACAGCATCTTGACTATCTCTGCCGATTCCCGCCTGCAGCTATATCAAGGTGCAGCCCCTTTACCTGTTTTGTCCGGTGTCGAATTGACGCTGTCTGCTGAAAGAATCTTTGGCTGGCTGTCCCTACCGGCATGATGCAGGCCGCGATCGCTCTAACCTAATACAGCCCTAATACAGCTCATACTTCATCCACTGGCAGGGCAGCGAACCGTTAAACACCGGAATCCGCTCAGAGGATTTCAATCCAATGTAGCTAGCCAGCGCTTTGTTGCCGCTGAGCACATAGGCCGTCCAGCCCTTAAACCGCTGCTTCAGCACATCTCCCAACAGCCTGTAAAACACCCCTAAATCCTCGTCGCGTCCCAGCCTTTCACCGTAGGGCGGATTGCACAGCAGTATGCCGCGATCGCTGGGAGCGTCCACATCCGCTAAATCTTTGATCGCAAACTGCACCTGATCCCCGACGCCGCAGTTAGTGGCGTTGGTGCGGGCCTGCCGGATGACCTCAGGATCGCGGTCGCTGCCCCAAATGGGCGCAGGCAGGTCGGCTAGCTGGCAGGCGTCCGCTTCCTTCAGCAACCGATCCAGCAGCTCCACGTCAAAATCGGGCCAGGTTTCAAAGCCGAAGCGATCGCGGTAGAGTCCCGGCGCAATCTTGAGCGCCATCAGGCTAGCTTCAATCGGCAGAGTGCCAGAGCCGCAGAGGGGATCTAACAGGGGAATATCTGGCTGCCATTCAGAAAGCTGAATCAGCGCTGCTGCCAAAGTCTCTTTCAGCGGTGCCTCTCCCATGGCCGGACGGTAGCCCCGCCGGTGCAGGCTGTCGCCGGAGCTATCAAGACTGACGGTGCAGCGATCGCGGTAGAGATGCACGTTGACCCGCACGTCGGGCGCTTCAGTGTCGACGCTGGAGCGGCTGCCTACAGTTATCTGCTGCTGATCGACGATGGCATCTTTTACCCGCAGCGCCGTGAAGTGGCTGTGGTTGATCTGCTGGGTTTTGCCCGTAGCGGCAACGGCCAGGGTATGATCCGGCGTTAGGTAGGGGGACCAGTCAATTTTTTGAATGCCCCGGTAGAGATCGTCGGCATCTTGACAGGCAAACTCGCCAAGCTGCAACAGGATGCGGAAGGGCAGCCGCGCCCAGAGGTTGAGGCGGTAGAGCAGGGGGCGATCGCCGCTAAATTCAACGCCGCAAAAGCCGGGCGTCGCCTGTTTAGCGCCTAATTTTTCTAGCTCAGTAGCGGCTAGTGATTCTAAGCCGCGAGCTACGGTGGCAAAATACTGAGCCATTGTATTGGAGAGGTAGATTACTGCAGCAATCCCACTAGATGAGTCAGCTCTGGCAAAATGAGGGACTGCATTGCTAGCTGTACAGCACCGCTTGACCCCGGTAGCGAAAAAACCAGTTTAGCCTGATAGACCCCGGCGATCGCCCGTGAGCCAATGGCCCGCGAGCCAATTTCTGCGTAGCTCAGGGAGCGAAATATTTCTCCAAATCCCGGCAGCGTCTTTTCTAGCAGAGCCGCGATCGCGTCATAGGTGGTATCGCGAGGGGCAATGCCGGTACCGCCGCTCAAGATCATCGCCTTTAGCTCAGCTTGGTCGGCCCACTGCGCTAGCTGCCGCTGAATCAGCGCTGGCTCATCCGGCAAAATGGTGTAGGCCCCCACCCGATGCCCCGCTGCGGTTAGGCTGGTTTGGATGAGCTGGCCGCTGCGATCGGTTTCTGGTGTCCGGGTATCGCTGACGGTGAGAACAGCGCAGCAAACGCTAGCGCCCTCAGGGGCATCAGGATGGGGAACGGCCATCAGCTTTTGGTGAATCCCAACCCGTTCTGCTCGGCATAGCGATTCATAAACCGCATGAAACGCTCCCATGCCTCCACGCTTTTCATCACGTAAACCGCCTCAATCCCTACAGGCTCACCATTGACGAATCGCGCTTTGACCTCACGGCTGCTGAGTTCTCCTTCTTCATCAATCAGGTACATGCCTGTAATCTCGCCCCCTTCATCCGTTGTTAGGGCCTTGGGGTTGTCAAAATAAAAGGTTGCTGTGCCATCTGAGCCATCGGGGGCGCGGGTCAGACGCACGTCTGGAATAACTTCTTCTGTAACGCCTTGCTTAAATTGAATTTGAGCCATATCAATGGGTTCCAAAGGGTAATCAAACTGAAGCCCTCATTCTCTCATCTTTCGCAGATCCTCGCAGATCTGGCTGGGATCACTGAAACCTTGACTGGGACGCAGCCTTTTCTATGGGCTGGGGCTGGCTGAAAGTTAATCGCATCGCTATGGCTAGGGTCAGAAATACTGTGCCCATCAGCGCCAAGATTGCAGGTGTCAGCCAGGCCAGCAGGGTACTTGAAAAAGACTGAATTCGCGCTCGAACGGGCTTCGCCGGGTCGTGCAGCACCGTTACCTGCTCCCCAACTTCGTAGTTCGGGGGGGAACTGCCTTCAGCTAGCTGCACCTGATGCAGTTTCCCGTCAGCGCTGTAGAACTCGACTACTGGAAAATAGTAGGTAAGACGGCGGCGATCGCTGTTAATCCGCTCCTGGGCAATCAGCTCAACGACCTGACCCGGTGCGCTCACTTCTCTGGCCATCAGGCGGCGAGTGTAGAGGCTTGTGACGGCTGCAATCGTAAACAACAGCAGCGAGACGGGCAGAAATATCCAGAAAATGATTCGGTCAACTGGCCAGACTTCGGGCGCGCGCTCAGCTAAAAATTGCTCTGTTAGAGAGGGCGTCATTTCTGAAAAAGGCTCTGAGTTGAAAAGACGGTCTGTGTCAGCTGAGTCTTCAGCTACCGACAGGGTCTCGGTGTCTAACAGGCGATCGCTGAGCCGTTCTATGGCTTCGTAATCTGCCAGGTCTAAAATCTGCTCAAAGTTTTCGTAGGGAACGCCATCGACTTGAATAGAGATGATGTCGCTTCCTCTGAGACTAATAATAATTTGCCTCTCATCAAAGCCTGCATTCATAAGTGCCTCCACAGTTCGCCCAACTGGTAAGGCTCTGCCTCGAAACACTAGCAGGGCCTGCGGCTCAACCGTAGCGTAGCCGCAAGCTATGACTGCCATAACGAAACGTAAAGAACTCAGGCGTTTCGAGCAGGGCTATCTCATAGCGTAGCTCGTTCTAGCGCAATCAAATCAGTCAAAACGGTAGGACGCCATACTCAAGATGCCGTGGGTAAAGCTGGCGTGAATTTGTTGACTCTGAGCCGTTGCGCCAGCAGCCCCTAAAGCGACAAATAGGGACAGCAAATGTTCTTCGCTGGGATGGTTCTCAGTGGCGAAGGGAGCTTGCTGACGATAGTTGAGCAGCGCTGTCAGGCTTTGAGATAGGTCTTGAGCGAGGATCGCCGCTAGCCAGGTATCAAATGCCTGCACCCAGTCCGGCGGCGTGGCGTCAAACTCATATCGGCCAAAAGCGCCTAGGTGATGGGTGGCCGAGCCGCTGCCAATAATCAGTGTGTGGTCTCGCAGCGCACTTAAGGCCCGCCCCAACCGCAGATGATAGGCAGGCCCTAGCTGCGGCTGCAATGAAAGCTGGGTGACAGGAATATCAGCCTCCGGATACATCAGCATCAGCGGTTCCCAAGCGCCATGATCTAGGCCTCGATCAGCCTGGGTCTGAACGGCAAAACCGGCTGACTGTAGGCGCTTAACAATTTGCTGGGCCAGTTCAGGCGCGCCGGGAGCGCGGTAGTGGAGCTGATAGAGTTCGTCAGGAAAGCCGTAAAAGTCATGAATTGTTTTGGCAGATTCAACTGTGCTGACGGTGGGCGCGGCGGTGAGCCAGTGAGCAGAGACAACCAGAATCCCTGCCGGTTTACCCAGAGTCGGGCCAAGCTGAGTCAAAAAGTGCCGAAAGGGGCTGGCCTGCAATAGCAAATCGGGAGCCCCGTGAGAGAGGAAGAGGGTGGGGAACATAGGTCTATTACCAGCGCACTGCAGTACTGCCAGGGCCATGCTGGACGACCATCAGTAGCCCCCCCACGATCGCCAGATTTTTCATCAGCATGATCTGCTGTATTGGGTCAGCAAGATCTGTATGAAAGATGAGAGTGGCAATAAGA
>JAAHIC010000402.1 GCA_010671965.1 Leptolyngbya sp. SIO4C5 | reverse complement strand
CCAGCGCTTTTCAGTGCGTTCAGGCGGTGCTGCCAGGAATGCGCGATCGCCAGCGAGGACTGATTATCAATGTTGCCTCTGTGGCGGCTGATCAGGCTTTTCCCGATTGGGGAGCCTACAGCGTCAGCAAAGCGGGCATTGTTGCTTTGTCTAAGGTGCTAGCGGTAGAAGAACGGGCTCACGGCATTCGGGTTGCCACTATTTCTCCCGGCGCGGTCAATACGGAGATTTGGGACACTGAAACGGTCAATGCTGACTTTAATCGCGATGCCATGTTGTCCCCTGAAACCGTTGCCGACGCCATCTTACAGACGGCCCTCTTGCCCGAATCTGCTGTGATTGACAAGCTAACGCTGATGCCCAGCGGCGGCGCTCTCTAGCGGGCCTCAGCAAATACCTTTGTGTTTTTGTTCCCTGGTTTTAGAAGTTTAAAATTTAACTGAACTATGACTATTACGTCTTCAAGTATTGGTAACGGCAGCAATTCATCTGCCACTACAAATGCCTCCGAGGAATCAGTGGCGGCCAGTTCCCCTGCCAAAAAGCCCCCTGCTCGCCCCGATCGCAACACCATCAACGGAGCCAGCCCCCAGCTCAAGCACACCGACGATACGGTCAAAGAAGACATGATGGCGGCTGTCCGCACTCTGTTGACCTCAGTGGGCGAAGATCCCGACCGGGAAGGACTGCTCAAAACGCCCAATCGCGTGGCTGAAGCCATGCGCTTTCTTACCAGCGGCTACAATCAGTCTTTGGAAGAGCTGGTCAACGGCGCTATCTTTGATGAAGGCCACAACGAAATGGTGCTGGTACGCGATATCAACGCCTTTAGCCTTTGCGAACATCATATGCTGCCTTTCATGGGCCGCGTTCACGTCGCCTATATTCCCAATGAGCGGGTAGTGGGGTTGAGCAAGCTGGCCCGCATTGTGGAAATGTACTCTCGCCGCCTACAGGTGCAGGAGCGTCTCACCCGCCAGGTCGCAGAAGCCGTACAGGAAATTCTCGATCCGCAGGGGGTGGCCGTGGTGATGGAGGCCAGCCATATGTGCATGGTAATGCGCGGGGTGCAAAAGCCGGGTTCTTGGACAGTGACCAGCGCCATGCTAGGTGTTTTTCAAGAAGATCAAAAAACTCGCGAAGAGTTTTTGAGTCTGATTCGCCATCAGCCCTCTTTTTTCTAAAACGCCGTCTAATCTAGAGGGCAGGCTTGAGCAAGAGGGGACGCTGACGGCCCTGGATCTAGCTCAAAACCTGCCCTTACGAGCGCAGCCTGTCGTCAAGCACGGCTGTATGGCCGCGAAGTCAATTCGCCGTGGCGCTGCAGTTGGGCAAAGAGCTGCGCTACCTTCTCTAGATCTTTATCTCCCGGCGATCGCTCGACGCCGCTCGAAAGGTCAATACCCGCTGGGGTCAGGTGCTCTAAAGCGGTCAAAATATTATCAGGATTCAGCCCGCCGGCTAAAAACCAGGGCTGGCTGGGCGTAAATGCCTGGAGCGATCGCCAGTCTAGGGTCTTGCCTGTGCCGCCGAGCTGATGGGGCTGATAGGCATCTAGCAGCAGGGTATCGATCGCGGCCTCATAAGCTTTTACCTGAGCCAAATCCGCAGCAGTGCGGATGCGGCAGGCTTTGATTAGTTCTAGGTGAGGAAACTGTCGCCGTAGCTGCTGACAAAATTTGACTGACTCCTGACCGTGTAGCTGCAAAGCCGTGAGGGGGGCGATCGCCAAAGTGGCTTCTAGCTGTTCTAGAGTCGGATTGGCAAAAACGCCGATGCGATCGGGGGCGTCCGTTCGGGGCAGCGCCGCCATAATTGACTGAATTTGCTGGGGCGTCACGTAGCGCGGCGAAGCGGCAACGCAGATGAAGCCCAGCGCAGTAGCGCCTAAGTGGGCGATCGCCTGAGCCTGATCGGGCCGAGTTATGCCACAAATTTTGACGCGCATAGATAATTTGAAAAAGCAATAAGCTCCGTCCCCGCTGAGAGAGTTAGAGGCTGGTAACGGACTGAGGTTCTCTGCTCATCCTACAATCTCCCCAATCAATTTATACTATTGGCCGAGATAGGATATTGACTCGGTGGCCGCTGAATTTGCCATATTTTTCTAACTTTTGCCCACAAGCCGACAGAATTCGATCTAGCCGCTGGCTAATCGGGCTGGCAGTCTGGCTGATGGCTGGATTCTGCTGGGGACAGCCAGCGCTGGCGACCTCTGATTTTGCTTTAGAACATCCGCCCCTGACCCTGGAAATTTTGCAGGAGCGACTGGCCACGCCCAGCCGTCAGGAGGGCAAATCGGTGATTGATCTGCGTCGGTTTGCAATTGACGTGCGGTCTGAAAATGAAGCCTTTCGCAGCCAGTTTTATCGTTTACTGCGCACCAAGCTGCAGGCGGGCAGCATTCCTTTGGGGCTTGATCTGAGTAACGCGCTGGTGCAGGGCGACTTTGACCTGTCGCAGCTAGGACTACGGGCACCCCTCTACGGCGAAGCGCTGTCCCCTTTGCTAACTGAAACCGAGCAGGCACAGCTAGCCCGCGATCGGCGGCGGCTAAGTCAGCTTTCGCAACTTTCCCAATCGCTGCTGATTCAGGCTCAGGCTCCTACCAAGCTTTTTTTGTTTCGGGGCCCCTTGAGACTGGTGCAAACCCAGTTTGAAGGGCGAGTCAACGGGGCCAACCTCTTTTTTCTCAACTCAGTAGAAGCCAGAGGCGCTGTTTTTGGTCAGGAAGCCAATTGGACAGAAGCCCGCTTTAGTCAGGCGGTTAGCTTTATTGGCGCTCTGTTTCAACAAACTGCTCGATTTCGCAGCAGCTTGTTTTTTGAGCGAGTTCGGTTCAATCAGAGTCAGTTTTTAGGCCCTGTCAGCTTTCAGAGCAGTGAATTTCAAGCCGCCGCTAATTTTAATCAGGCCCTGTTTCAGGCAGAGAGCAATTTCAGCCGTATTCAGTGGCAGCAAAACGTGGATTTTGCTCAGGCTACCTGGCAGAAGGGCGCCAACTTTAGCCGCAGCCGCTTTTTGCGCGCTTTATTTCTAACCGAAATTCAGTTTGAAGCTGCGGCGCTGTTTCAGCAGGCCCAGTTTAGTCAGCCCGTGAATCTACGGGGGGCGGCCATTGCCAGTCAGCTCGACTTTGGGGATGCCCGGTTTTTACCAGGAGCCTACATCAATGTGGCCGGTCTGGAATTCAATAGCGATCAGGCCCAAATTCTAGGCAGTCCGGGACAAATTGGTCAGTTTATTTCTGTGCCCATACTGCCAGGGAATGAAACCCTGCTGCGCAATTTAGTGCGAAACTTTCGGCTGCTTGAACAAATTGCTGATGCCAATCAGGTTGAATACCTGACTGAAACCCTGCGGCTGCGTGAACTGCAAAAACGGATCACCGGCGTCAATCTCAATACGGCCAACGCCCAGCAGCTAAGGCAGGTAGGCTTTACGCCCGCTCAGCAGCAGGCTATTTTACAGGCGCGGAGCCAGCAGCCATTTTTAAGCCTGAGCGATCTGCTGAATCTAGAGGAAGTTGATTTAGCCGCCTACATCAAGGTTCGCGATCGCATCATGACGACAACGACTTTCTCCTGGCTCACCCGGTTACAGGCGGCTGGCCGCTGGCTGCTGCTATCTTTGCTATTGCTGCTGAGCCGCTACGGCACTAGCTCCGGGCTGACCTTGGGAATTGCAATTGTGGCGATCGCCTTCTTCAGCCTGATCTTCTGGCTGATCGATCGCTATCGCCGGCGCTATGCCAACGCTACGAGCCCGCCCCGCCAGGAAATTGGCTGGATGCTGGGCAGCTTTGGGCTGCTGCTGCTATCTGGCCTCAGCCTGATTAGCCGTACGGCGGAGCAGTCGGGTTGGACACTATTGTGCCTAAGTTTGCTAACTGTGCCGCTGCCGCTGGTCTTAGTGCTGCTGCTGTATCAGCAGGGACGATATCACAACCTCATGGACAGCAGCTATTTTGTCGAAGATGGCGGTATGCGTCAGCTCAGACTGCTGATTGCGCGGCTGCCAGTCATTCCAAAATTTCCTTTTTTCCGCGATCGCTATACCCCTATTCTGCTCGATCGCCGCTGGAACTGGCTAAACTACTATGACTTCAGCCTTAACAACTGGCTGAAGTTCGGCTTCAATGACATTCGGCTGCGGGACGAGGCCGTACCGGGCCTAATTACGGCTTTAGTCTGGTATCAGTGGAGTCTGGGGGTTTTGTATATTGCCTTATTACTGTGGACGTTTTCTAGAACGATTCCAGGGCTAAACTTACTGCTTTATTTTTAGGCTATGGCGCTGACCAACTCGCAGTCAATTCAACAAAAAAAGGCGGCTTTGCGCCAGCGTTTGCTGAAAGCAAGACAGGCGATTCCGCCTCAGGTTTGGCGGCAAAAGAGCGATCGCATCTGCTATCACCTCAAAACCCTGCCCCTATTTGCCCAGGCCCGAACCATCCTGGCTTACTGCAGCTTCCGCCAAGAACCCGATCTCTCTCCCCTGCTCCAAATGCAGCGCTCTTGGGGACTACCCCGCTGCATCGATCAGTCGATTGTCTGGCATCGCTGGTATCCCCAAGGCTCTCTGCCGCTGCAAACGGGAGCCTACGGCATCTGGGAACCTCATCCGGATTCCCCGCTGGTAGACCCGGCTACGGTAGATCTGATTTTAGTCCCTGCCGTTGCCTGCGACATTAAGGGCTATCGTCTGGGCTATGGCGGCGGCTACTACGATCGCCTGCTGAGTCAGCCTGCCTGGATCGGCAAGCCAACTCTGGGCATTGTGTTTGAATATGCTCGCTTACCTAAAATTCCCAAAGCGCCCTGGGACAAGCGCTTAGACGGTATCTGTACGGAGAGCGGCCTGTATCTCACAGCCCATTAGTGCTGCTCGATCGCTCCGTGGCGATCGACACGGGGCGATCGCCCACAGCTACCGCTGCTGAGTTCACTAGCCACCCCGCCGGAGTTCCCGCAGGGTTGCGGTGCTCAAT
>JAAHIC010000401.1 GCA_010671965.1 Leptolyngbya sp. SIO4C5 | reverse complement strand
TTGGCGATACTCGGCGTAGTGGTGTATCACCTAGCGCAGAAATTACAGCCGACCACGGTTAGCCCTTTCCTGATTCTGACGGTTGCCTACTCTGCCGCTGCGCTGCTCTCAATCTGCCTGCATGTTTTGATGCCCTCTGAAACCGCCCCAGTTCAGACATTTTTGCTGCCTGCCCTAGGGCTGGGTATTGCAATTGTCGTAATCGAGCTAGGATTTTTGGCCGTTTACCGTTCGGGCTGGAATGTAGGAATTGCTGGGGTATTTGCCACTGCTGGAGCAACTTTGGTATTAGTGCCTATTGGCATCGTAGTGCTGCAGGAAAAAATTTCTGGCCTCAATGCTGTCGGCATCGGCCTGTGCCTATTAGGTCTGCTATTAACGGCTAAGCAGTGATGGATGTACGCATTTGCTTCATTGGGGATTCTTTTGTTAACGGCACGGGTGATCCTGACTGTTTAGGCTGGGCTGGGCGACTTTGCCGCGATCTAAAATCTCCGAACTACGACCTAACTTATTACAATCTTGGCGTCCGCCGCGAAACTAGTGAACAAATTGCGCAACGCTGGCAGCACGAAGTAGACTACCGCTTACCTGCAGACGCGACAGGTCGTCTAGTTTTTTCCTTCGGTACCAATGACACCACCGTCAATGCTGGACAGCGCCGAGTTGAGCTAGCAGCGTCTCTAGCCGCTGCGGAGCGTATTTTAACCGCTGCTCAGACCCGCCATCCTACCCTGATGGTAGGGCCTCCTGCCATTGCTGACGCTGAGCAAAACTGGCGCACTGAACAGCTTTCTGGTCGGCTAGCTGAACTTTGCCAGACTCTAGACATTCCCTACTTAGCAGTGTTGGAGAGCACAGCCCGCTCCCCCGTCTGGATGGCTGATGTCTGGAATGGGGACGGGGCTCATCCCGGCGCGGCAGGTTATAGCGAACTGGCACAGACTATTGGCAGGTGGTCAGCTTGGCAAAGCTGGTGGGTCTAGTTTAATCACGAACTTCAGCCTTAAGGTAGGCCAGGAATTGATTAAGTTTCTTTACATTACTAGGTAGTTAACTTAATTTCTCTACATATTCTTATGGAAACCTACGATGTTGTGATCATCGGGGCGGGTCACAACGGTTTAGTCTGTGCCGCCTACCTGTTGAAGGCAGGCTACAGCGTTTTGGTCTTAGAAAAGCGATCGCTGCCTGGCGGCGCGGCCACGACCGAAGAAGCCCTGCCAGAAACCGCTCCCGGCTTTCGGTTTAATCTTTGCGCCATCGATCACGAATTTATTCACCTTGGCCCGGTGGTGGAAGAACTGGAGTTGACCAAATACGGCCTGGAGTATCTCTACTGCGACCCGGTCGTCTTCTGCCCCCATCCTGACGGCAAGGCCTTTTTAGCCCACCGCTCTATTGAGAAGACCTGCGCCGAGATCGCTCAGTACAGCGATCGCGATGCTAAAAAGTACGCCGAATACATGGACTTCTGGCAGCGCATGATTCAGGCGGTTAAACCCGTTTTCAATGCGCCGCCCAAGTCGATTATCGATATCATTGGCAACTACGGCCTGCACAATCTGCGAGATTTGTTCTCGCTGCTAGGTGGTGTGGATAAAACCTTAGACCTGGTGCGGACGCTGCTCACCAGTCCTAAAAACTCGCTGGAGGAATGGTTTGACAGTGAGTTTCTGATTGCCCCCATGGCGCGATTAGCCTCAGAGCTGGGCGCGCCGCCGTCTGAGAAAACGATCGCGATCGGTGCAATGATGATGGCCCTACGCCATCACCCCGGCATGTCCCGGCCTAGAGGCGGCACCGGAGCGTTGACTCAGGCGCTGGTGAACCGGGTGCAGCAGACAGGCGGCGTGATTCGTTGTGATCAAGGGGTACAGCAGGTCTTGGTTGGCAACAGTGGCCGAGCTGAGGGCGTCAGGACGCTCAGCGGCCAGGAATATCGGGCGACGAAAGGCGTTATTTCCAACCTGGATGCCAAACGACTGTTTCTACAGCTAGCCGATCCGATTGACGTAGATGCCGCTGATCCGCAGCTCCGTACTCGTTTAGAACGGCGGATTGTCAACAATAACGAAACCATTCTCAAAATCGACTGTGCGCTCTCTGAGCTACCCCGCTTCGAGCACCACAATCACCGCGACGAGTACTGGACAGGTTCGGTGCTGATTGCTGACTCCTTTAACCATGTGGAAGAAGCCCACTCCTTACCTGCAATTGGCAAGATCCCAGACAATCCCTCTATGTATGTGGACGTGCCCACCGTGCTGGATCCGTCGATGGCCCCACCGGGCAAGCATACCCTCTGGATTGAATTTTTTGCCCCCTATCAGATTGCGGGCGCTGAGGGCACGGGACTCAACGGCACGGGCTGGACAGATGCGCTCAAGAATCAGGTAGCCGATCGCGTCATTGATAAGCTGGCAGACTATACGCCTAATCTCAAGTCCTCTATCATCGCCCGCCGGGTTGAAAGCCCCGCCGAGCTAGGGGAACGGCTAGGGGCCTATAAGGGCAACTACTACCATGTCGATATGACCCTGGAGCAAATGCTATTTCTGCGGCCCCTGCCGGAAATTTCCAACTACACAACGCCAATTGCAGGACTGTTTTTGACCGGGGCTGGTACTCATCCCGGTGGTGCTATTTCCGGGATGCCTGGTCGCAACTGCGCCCGCGTGTTTCTTAACCAAGATCAATCTTGGCAGCAAAATCTGAAGGAGGCCAGTCACTGGCTGCAGAAAACTTTGCGGTTTTAGCCTAACTATTTTGCTGGGCCACCATAATGATGCCAGTGATGACAATCGCCGCCGCTATTACAGCCAGCGCAATTTTCCACTTGCTGTAGGGGCGATCGCCCACTATCTGGCCATTCATGCCGTTGATAATTACCTGATACTGCTGGTTCTGAAAACGGTAGCTCGCCATCCATACGGGCAGCAAAACGTGTTTAAACGTAGTGTCATGGTATTGGGTCAAAACTGAAATCACTTCCTGTGTATCGCCGCCAATATCGTGGCAAACATCCTGACGGATTGTGCCGGCCATTTGCGCTTTGGCTAATTCAAAACCAGGCTGCAGATTGATCTGGTAGCGTTGGGCCTGAAATCCGGTCAGGTAGCGCGGATCGTAGGGTTCTAAATCAGCAGCTTTGATTCGAGGCCACAGCAGGCCCAGCCAGTCCGAGCGGATGGAGTGGACAGCCGGTACCAATACGTCATCAAAAAAGCGAGAAACTGTGCCCGATGCCGGATACCAGCGGGTTCTTCTGACTTCTCGGGTTTTGGTTTCAGTTTTACCCTCGTCGTTGGTTTCGGTATAGGTTTCGGTTTCGTAGTAATATTCGCCCCGCCGTCCCTGATAGCGGCTAGTGGTCTGGCTGTCGTATGTCCAGAAGGGCAGATAGATGCCTTTGAGCTGCTCCTGCTGAGCCAGCTTTTTGAGGGAATTAGGCGCAAACCAGCGGTTACTCAGCCACTTTCGCAGCGCGCTGCGAGCCTGCTTCCGGCCAATTTGAAACGGAATCAAACCCGCTGGGGCTAAAACCGGGTTCGCCATTTGGGGCTGTACCACGATGCTAGAGGCGCAAAACGGACACTTATCAGCCACCGTCGGTGGTTCAAACGTCAGCGTCACCTGGCAGCCGGGACAGCGAACTTCTTGGGCGGTGGTCGAAAGCGCGGCGATTTGGGTTGAGTTGGCGTTGATAAACTGGCTGAGGGAATGTTCCGCCAGCACGGCTGCCCGCAGTTGGGTGTTGGCTGGGGGCAGCGCCTGCGATCGCCCGCAATACTCACACCGGAGCTGCCCGGAAACCGGGTCAAACGTAGTCTTAGCGCCGCAGCCCTGACAGGCTTGCAGTTCTCTTTGTGATAGCGTCATCGATCTAGCCCAGCGGCGGTGGCGGCGAACTCAGTAATGACTGTAATTCTGACAGCGTGCCTGCCTGCTGCCAGCCGGATAGTCCGGGCCGCCAGACATGGGACTGAGCCGTAAGGCCATTAGTCAAAAGCTGCTCACGGGTGAAGGGGCCGTGGTTCTGACCTTCGCGAGTGATAAACCAGATGGCGGTTTGAGGCGGAGGAGGCGGTGTCGGCGCGGCTGCAGGAGCGGAATTCTGGACGGCTGAGGCCAACTGCTGCCCCATGGCCATGCCAACCCCCAAGTCCAGTCCTGGATTGCCACCGCCGGGATTCTGAGCTGACTTTTCAATCGCATTAGCGGCCTGGTACTGGGCGTACTGCTGCAAGTTGCCGAGCAGTCCCATCGAAGATCGCTTGTCTAGAGCAGCTTCCACTTCTTCTGGCAGAGAAATGTTTTCAACTAAAAGCTGGGTCAGGGCTAAACCAAAGCGCTCCATATCGGGCTGCATGCCCTCGCGGATGCTGCTGCCCATCGTTTGGTAGTGCGCCGCTAGATCAATCAGCGGCGTCTGGTCGCGGCCTACCCAACTGGCAAATGCCGTCACGATCATGTTGCGCAGGTGATCGGTGATTTCGTCGGTTTGAAACAGGCCGTCGGTGCTGACGAGCTGTTCTAGCAGCTGTCGCGCATCTTGAACCTGGATGCTGTAGTTGCCATAAGCTCGCAGCCGGATTGGGCCGAGCTCCGGATCGCGGATAGTGATGGGGTTGGCGGTGCCCCATTTGAGATTGGTGAAAACGCGGGTATTAAAAAAGTAAACTTCGGCTTTGAAAGGCGAATTAAAGCCGTACTTCCAGCCTTTAAGCGTGCTGAGGATGGGTAAGTTCTGTGTTTCCAAACGGTAGCGCCCTGGGCCAAAGGCATCGGCAATCTGCCCTTCATTGACAAAAACAGCCACCTGTCCGGGCCGCACCGTTAACTGTGCGCCCATCTTAATCTCGTTATTGTGACGCTCAAACCGATAGGCCAGCGTATCCTGGGTCGGATCGAGCCATTCGACAATGTCAATAAATTCCGCGCGTAGATTAAAAAGTCCCAAGGTTAGCTATCCTCAAACCGTCAGATTA
>JAAHIC010000400.1 GCA_010671965.1 Leptolyngbya sp. SIO4C5 | reverse complement strand
TTATTGCGGCTATTTGAGCGATCGCCTGGTGGAATACGATCGGCTGATGACGGACAATCCCATCTTTGTTCACCGGACTGAGGGAATTGGTGTGGTGAGCCGGGAGGCAGCGATCGCCTGGGGACTCTCTGGGCCGATGCTGCGATCGGCGGGGGTGAAGTGGGATCTGCGCCAGGTGGATCACTATGAGTGCTATGACGAGTTTGACTGGCAGATCGCCTGGGATACGGCGGGGGATTGCTTAGCTCGCTACCGGGTGCGGATGCAGGAGATGGCGGAGTCGCTTAAGATTATTCGCCAAGCCTGTGAGCGGTTGCCGGGTGGCCCTTACGAAAACCTGGAGGCGCGGCGTGTGGCTGAGGGGCCAAAGTCGCAGTGGAACGCCTTTGACTATCAGTTCTTGGCGAAAAAGCTGCCGCCCACGTTTAAGATTCCGGCGGGGGAGCACTATGTGCGGTTGGAGTCGGGCCGGGGAGAGTTGGGCATTTTCATCATCAGCGAGGGGGGCATGTTTCCCTGGCGCTGGAAGATTCGTCCGGCGGATTTTAATAATCTGCAGATTTTGCCCTATTTGCTGAAGGGGGTGAAGCTGGCGGATGTGGTGGCGATTTTGGCAAGTTTTGATGTGGTGATGGGATCGGTGGATCGTTAGCGGTAGGGGCGATCGCGCTCCGACCTGAAAAAACGGGGTTCTTGGCTCAACCCAAGTCTCTCTAGCTAGCCCGACAGAAACCCGGTTTCTGGATCGGCTAGGAGTTAGTGAGAATGGCTCAGTTACAGCGGCAGCAATCAGATAGCATAAAGGGGCTGATTTCTTGTCCGCTGATATGGATGAAGTGCGTCTTCGGCAATTTCAACAGGCCTATCAGGACCTCGATCTGTTTCCGCTGATCGAAGCAAGCGATATTGAGAAATTTCGGATTGATTATGGCCTGGATGTGCTGGTGCGTCTGAGGCAGGAAATCAATGCCTCTGTCAAGAACGGCAAGTTTGTCTTTGCTGGACACCGGGGCTGCGGTAAGTCTACTTTGCTGAAGCGGCTAGCGGTAGAGATGTACCCCAACCACTCGGTCATCTTTTTCTCAATTGCCGATCAGATCGAGATGTCCGACGTCAGCCATGTCAACATCCTGTATACGATCGCGATTATGCTGCTGAGCTATGCCAGCAAGAAGCAAATTGCGGTACCTCAGACAATTCAAGAGACGCTCTTGGGCTGGAATACAACGCTGCGCAAGCAGGTGGAGACCGAGGCGACTAAAGGTAATTTGGGCCTGGGGCTCGAGATATTCAAGTTGCTGACGGCCAAGCTACAGCAAGAAAGGGTTTTTCGGGAAGAGCTAGAGAAAACCTTTGAAAAGAAAATCTCTGATCTGGTTGGCAAGTGCGATCGCCTCGCTGCCGCAATTCAAACCGCCACGAAGCAGCCTGTTTTGGTGATTATCGACGATCTCGACAAGCTAGATCTTTCGAGAGTTGAAACTATCTATCGAGACAATATCAAATCGCTATTTTCGCCCCAGTTTCGTATTGTCTTCACCATCCCGATTGCCGCTACCCGTGAACCGCAGGTGACAGGGGCACTGAACTCAGCCGGAGTGGTGCGGCCCCGGCTGTTTCCGGTGGCTAAGTTTTACGGTAAGAGCGATCGCCATAATTCTGCAGCCGAACCCAATGGGAAAGTTTTAAACACCTTTTTGGCTGTTTTGAAGCGGCGCATCCCTTCGGAGCTGATTGAACCTGCGATCGCCCGGCAGATTGTGCTTAAAAGTGGCGGCGTGGTGCGCGAGCTAGTGAGAATTGCGCGGGAGTGCTGTGTTGAATGCATGACGCTATTGGAGATTGAACCGGAGGGGCCGCCGGTTACTATCAATGCTGAGATTTTGAATATTGCTCTGAGAAACCTGCGCAATGACTTTGCCCGGCAGATTGGCAGCGATCTCTACGATTTGCTGGTGCAGGTCTATGAAGAGGCGGAGGCCCCAGATACGAATAGTATGGGCTTTGTGAATCTCTTGCACAGCCTGATGATTTTAGAATATGAGAACGATGCCCTTTGGTATGATGTGCATCCCATTGTGGTTGATTTGCTCAAGCAAAAACAGTTGGTTTCTTAGGTTGAGGGATGGAAACCCGTGTTGATCAAACTCAGCGGCAGAATCACCACAATCTACGCCGGCTGGTGAGATCGATTGAGGCCAGCTATGGGCGGCTGAATCTGCTGATCGCTTTGTGCAACAACTGGCAATACCGCGATCACTTAATTCAGATCTATGAGACTGAGTTAACAGCAAAGGAAACTGACTGCTACCGGATACGGATTGACAGCCGTCAGCCCAGCCTGAAGCAAAGTTTGCAAACTCTGTTTGACCAAGAACCGGCGCTGCAAACTCAGGAGCGTCCTAGCCTGGTTACGGTTTTAGGGATGGATGAGCTGTTGGGTCTGCGGCTCAACCGGGAAAAGTCGCCTCAGGAGGAGCTTTTCTTTTCTTTGCAGTGGACGCGGGAGGCTTTGCGGGCGTTTAAGCTGCCGCTAGTGCTGTGGCTGAGGCCGGAAATGGGCACTGCGCTGGCTCAGCAAGCTCCTGATTTCTGGAGCTGGCGGGGCGGTGTGTTTGAGTTTAGCCAGCCGATTGCCTGGGGGTTTAGCCAGCCAAAAGCAGAGATAGAAACTACTACAGCCGTAAATCAGGCTGCACCTGCCAAGGCAGATGAAATTGCGGAGCTGGAGCAGCAAATTGCAGATTTACAACAGCAAGATCCGGATTCTCCTCTGCTAGCAAGCCTTTACAACAGTTTGGGACAGGCTTATGAAAGTGCTATTCAATATTTGGAGGCAGAAAAGGCTTATCGGCAGGCTCTAGATCTTCGCGAATCTCAGCTTGGCTCAGAGCATCCCGACACCGCCACGAGTTTGAACAACTTAGCGTTGCTATATCGAGCAATGGGCCGCTACAGCGAAGCGGAACCGCTCTATCAGCGATCGCTCTCTATCTACGAATCTCAGCTTGGCTCAGAGCATCCCAACACCGCCACGAGTTTGAACAACTTAGCCTTGCTCTATGAGTCAATGGGTCGCTACAGCGAAGCCGAACCGCTCCATCAGCGATCGCTCTCTACCCGCGAATCTCAGCTTGGCTCAGAGCATCCCGACACCGCCACGAGTTTGAACAACTTAGCGTTGCTATATCGAGCAATGGGCCGCTACAGCGAAGCCGAACCGCTCTATCAGCGATCGCTCTCTATCTACGAATCTCAGCTTGGCTCAGATCATCCCAACACCGCCACGAGTTTGAACAACTTAGCTGGGCTATATCGAGCAATGGGCCGCTACAGCGAAGCAGAACCGCTCCATCAGCGATCGCTCTCTGTCCGCGAATCTCAGCTTGGCTCAGAGCATCCCGACACCGCCACGAGTTTGAACAACTTAGCCTTGCTCTATGAGTCAATGGGTCGCTACAGCGAAGCCGAACCGCTCTATCAGCGATCGCTCTCTATCCGCGAAGCGCAGCTTGGGACAGATCATCCCGACACCGCCAGTAGTTTGAACAACTTAGCTATGCTCTATGAGTCAATGGGTCGCTACAGCGAAGCCGAACCGCTCTATGCCCAAGCAGTGAGTATTTTGCGCAAGACTTTAGGAAAGGAACATCCCAATACGCAAACAGGTATCAATAACTTTACCCGTTGCCTGCAGCAAATCGTTGCCGCTGGGCAGGCCGATCAGCTCTCAGACCATCCGCTGACGCAGGCGCTGCTAGCGCAGATACAGCAACCTCCCGCTTAGGGACAGGGACCGGTTTCTGTCCCCATGAGCGTCATCACTTCATGCTCAGTGTAGAAACCGGTCCCTGAAACCAGTCCCTATAGCCGACTATCCTTTAGATACGAATTGAGCACAAGACCTATGACACCTCAAACATTGTGGATGATGCGGCTATCCTATGTGCTGATAGCTGTTATGCTCTTTACGGTCATCATCACGTCAGTTCTCAACCGCTAGACACAGAGACCGATTTCTGACGCGCGGAGTCTAAAAACCAGGGTTCTCTCAGGTGAGCTAGCCAACTTCGGTGCAGGATAAGAACCCTGGTTTTTGGAAAGCGGCTAGCCTAGCGGGCGATAGCGTAGCAGGTAGGTGAACATCTCGCCCTGCTCCGGCGTTAGCAAAATGCCCGATTCTGGAATCGTCAGCAGATTATTCCAGAGGCTCTGATCGGCGTAGTGCAGCACATGCAGGATCTTGATCGCCTCGCGCACCCCTTCCGGCGAACCCATAATCAGGTGACGCAATCGCTCACGCTCCGGCTGGGCGCGAGGCACGTTTAGGCGCAAGGGTTCTGTGTCTCCCAGATTAGTGAAATCCGGGAGATTCGGGTGAATATAAAACAGCATTTTGGGACTCCTCCTTCAAGAAGTGGGGTAGGAAATCCCAAAAATCTGGCCGCCCCGGACATAGCATCACGGAACGGCCTGAGTAATAATTACTCTAGCCTCCGAGACAGGTGCTGTCTGTCGAAGGGGTCAGGTGTCGGGAGATTGCTACCAACAACTTCCGGCACCGCATGACCAAATTTTTGGGGAATAGACAAGCTGCGCATATACAGCTATAGCCCCAAAATTTACCGCATTGGGCGGCTTAGCGCAAGAGGGGAGGAGGTGGGAGCAGGGCAAACGCATACTCGAAGATAGGTGATACTTCAGGATAGCTGTTGAGACAGAAAAGCCGATGAATGTCCCCATCACTGAGTCAGGGTCGCTGTTAGCCCACTTCGAGCGGTTAGAGGATCCCCGCGTCGAGTATCTAGTAGAGCATCGACTGATAGACATCATTGCGTGACGATATGTGCCGTCATCTGCGGTGCCGATAGCTGGGTAGAGATAGAAGCTTATGGTCATAGCAAGGCTGAGTGGCTCAAAAGCTTTCTATCTCTACCAAACGGGATACCCTCGCACGACACCATCAGTCGTCTGTTTGCGATGCTCTACTAGATA
>JAAHIC010000040.1 GCA_010671965.1 Leptolyngbya sp. SIO4C5 | reverse complement strand
TAACATCTCCTCCCTTGAGGAGAAAAGTGCGACACAGTTTCCGTCCCCTTTCGGGGTAATGAGATTGAAACGAGGCATACCGCAACTGGCGGTACGGAGAGGAGATGAGCGGTTTCCGTCCCCTTTCGGGGTAATGAGATTGAAACAAGAGTTGATCCGCGAAGGCCAGCAGACTCCATGGTTTCCGTCCCCTTTCGGGGTAATGAGATTGAAACGGGTGGTGCGAAGGCGCCGCAGCGGTAAGAGGTTTGGTTTCCGTCCCCTTTCGGGGTAATGAGATTGAAACCCGTAAGACCTACAAGCGTTCTCCGAACGCTGTCGGGCCCTGTTTCCGTCCCCTTTCGGGGTAATGAGATTGAAACTTGGGAATGAAACCCGAGGCTTTATAGCCTTGGATGGAGTTTCCGTCCCCTTTCGGGGTAATGAGATTGAAACTTTCGGAGGAAACGAGGTGTCGGGATTCCAGTGGAAACGTTTCCGTCCCCTTTCGGGGTAATGAGATTGAAACCCCCTCGATCTGGAGCCCTTACTGGGCAAGGCTTTCAACACCCCAAATCTGAGGGGGTCTGTTTCGAGGCCGAATAAATAAGAATTGCTGTCAATAATCCCTCTTCAAATAGGTCTCAAACCCTTGCACGGAAAGCGATCTGAGGGGGTTGACGAAGTTATGCAGTTTTCAAGGATCGGCAGACCCCCTCAGATTAGCAGTCAATTCTCTAGGCGGCAATCTCCCAACGCCAGCGTTAACAATTCTTTTGACTCACGTAAGCCAAAATTTCTCGCCCAATCAAGTCCAGCTTAGGTTGCCGGGTTTTCTCCCTTTGGGAGACACTTCGTGAACGACTTCGCTCAACCCTCTGCCTAGCGATGGATCGAGCATTGAGCGGAGTCGAAATACGTCCTATAAATAATAGACCTACCTACTTACCGCCTGCCGAATCACGCTGGCCTCCACCTGGCTTGTCACTTTCGCCTCACCAATCCGGGTAGGCAGCACAAACCGCACCTGACCATCTTTCACCTTTTTATCCGTCTTCAGCGTTTCCAGCATGGCCTCGACAGAAAGATCAGACGGGATTTGAGTCGGCAGACCCGCCTTTTCAACTAAAGCCAACTGGCGATCGCTCTCAGCCTGCGTCCACCAGCCCAGCGCCACCGCAATCTGCCCCGCCGCCACCATGCCAATCGCCACCGCCTCGCCGTGATTAACCCTGCGATAGCCCGTCAGACTCTCTACCGCGTGGCCCAGGGTATGACCGTAGTTCAGAATCGCCCGCAGCCCCCCCTCCTTTTCATCCTGCGCCACCACCTCCGCCTTAGCCTGACAGGAGCGCGTCAGAATAGACTGCAACAGCTCATCTGGCACATAGCGAAGCTGGTCGAGCCGCTGAGCCGCCTCTAACTGCTCAAACAGCTCAGCATCCCAAATCACCCCGTACTTAATCACCTCCGCCATGCCGGCGCGAAACTCACGGGCGGGCAGGGTTGCGAGCACCTGCGGGTCAATCATCACCAGGCGCGGCTGGTGAAAGGCACCAATCAGGTTCTTGCCCTGGGGATGGTTCACCCCGGTCTTACCGCCAATGGAGGCATCCACCATCGCCAGCAGCGAAGTCGGCATCTGCACCACCGCAATGCCCCGCAGCCAGGTGGCCGCCGCAAATCCGGTCATATCGCCAATCACGCCGCCCCCCAGCGCCACCAGCGCTGACCCCCGCTCTAGGCGATTTTCCAGGGCCGCGTCATAGAGCTTTTGGATCGACTTGAGGGTCTTGTAGCGCTCCCCGGCAGGCAAAATGCAGTGGCTCACCTGAAATCCAGCCTGGGTAAGAGAAGCGATCGCCCGCTGACCGTAGTGCTTAAAAATCACCGGATTTGACACCAGCAGCACCTTTTGCCCCGCCTTCAGCAGAGGTCGCTGCCGCTCGGTGAGCCAAGCTCCTATCTGCTCGGTGCCCTGGGGGGTAATGACAACGTTATACGCCTGCTGCGGCAGGGCTACCGAAATGATGGATTTCATAGGTCGAATGCGCGAGGGGAAGCGAACGTGGTTCAATAATTCTTAGCAAGTTATGAGGAAAAATAGCAATGGGCGGCGCAATTACTTACCTGCTTTTACTCGGTGTGGCCTTTGGCACCGCAATGGGCCTATTTTTTGGTCTGCGGGCGGCGAAGCTGATCTAATAGCTCCGGCGCGCTGTAGATAACCGCTAGACTGAGCCAGGCCAGCAGGTTGATGCGCACTTCGTAGAGGGTGACATCAAACAGAGAAAACAGCAGGCAGCTCAGAAAGGCCAGGCCATATCCCCCGATCAGCCAGCGCTGAGCCGGGGAATTTTTGGCGTTTATCAGAGCGATGACGCCGCGATAGCAGCCCCAGCCCACAAGGCCGCTAAAGGCGATCGCAATTGGCAGGCCCGCTTCTGCCGCCAGATGCAGCCAAAAGTTGTGGGCGTGATAGATCGTGTCATAGCCAGGAATGCTGCCGGGCACGTACAAAAGCTTATAGTTGCCCAGGCCAACCCCCCACAGCGGATTAGCTTGAATATGGGCCAGTGCCAGCCGCCACACCCCAATCCGGGGGTCATTAGTGAACAGCCCTGCCGAAAGCTGCCGCCCGCCAATGCCCCCCAGCAGGGCTGACCCAGCGATCGCCAAAATGCCTCCCAGTCCGACCAGCCTCACCAGGCGGCGGCGCTGACCACAAAAGGTGACCATCATCACCGCCGCGATCGCCACCAAGAGGCCATTGCGCGAGCCAGAGCAGAAAATGCCCGCCAGCATCAGCCCTGCCGTCAGGTACAGCCAGGCAGGCTGAGTGCGCAAGCGCAGCCCCAAATAGGGCCAGACTCCCCCTCGGTGACAGGGGGCTGACTGACTGAAAATCAGCCCCAAATTCAGCCCCAGAACCAGAGTGAGATAGCAGGCCAGCGCGTTGGGGTGATCAAAAATAACGTTGGCCCGGTGGCCGAAATTTTCATCTAGGCTGAGGCGGTAGAGCCAGGCGAAAGCGGGCTGCTGCGAATATTGAGCCATGACCGTGGGAGCCATCAGCCAGTATTCCGCGATCGCCAGCAGGTTGATCGGGATAGTCGTCAGCGTCAGCCAGCTCGCCCACTCCTCTAGCTGCGCCCAGGGCCGAGGCAGGGTAGGCAGCCAGGTGACCAGAGCGCCCAGCAGCAGAAAGTAGGGCAGGAAATTGGCGAGCTGCAGCAGGGCTTCCGGGCGATCGCTGGCAAACCCAGTGCTCAGAATCAGCGCCACCGCCACAGCCACAAAGCCCCGCTGCCACAGCCAGCCCAAAACGTCCCGGCTGCTTGCCCCCAAGCGCAGCAGCAGCACCCCTACAAACCCCACCAGCCCCAGCAGATTGACAAACGGCAGCAAAATTAGGCTGACTGTCGCTAAGTGAGCCAGGCAGGGCCGCAGGGGAGTTTTAGTTAAGTCAATAGGCCCCATATCCCGTAATTACCACCCAAAAAGTGCGAATCAAAATATAAATGTCGAGCCAGACTGACCAGTTACGCACATAGTAAGCGTCTAGGTTAACTCGTTCTTCATAGGGAATGCGGTTACGCCCGGAGACTTGCCACAGGCCGGTGACGCCGGGAAGCACTTGCAAATACAGCTCAAACTTGTCGTCATAGCGCCAAATCTCGTCATTGATAATCGGGCGCGGCCCCACTAGGCTCATCTGCCGGCACAGCACATTCCAAAGCTGGGGCAGCTCGTCTAGGCTGGTGCGGCGCAGCAGCGCCCCGACGCGGGTAGTGCGCGGATCGCGCTGCAGCTTTTGATCTCGCAGCCAAAGGGCTTTGGCATCCGGGTGGCTAGAGAGGTACTGCTCTAAAACCCACGACGAGTCTTTCACCATAGAGCGAAATTTCCAAGCCTTAAAGACTTTGCCATTTTGGCCGATACGGGTATGACCGTAGAAAATGGGGCCTGGAGAATCCAGCTTGACGGCAATCGCAATCAGGCCAATCAGCGGCAGAGATAAAATTCCTAAAACCAGGGTTAAACCATAGTCCAGCAGAGCTTTCAGCAGCCGCGGCCCCGGCAGCAAAAGCTGCTGGCGAATCTCCAGTCCCAGAATGCCGCCCAGGTCGCGGGCGGCTACCCAGAGGCTAGCAATGCCAAACAGGTCGGGAATCACCAGCATGTGGGGAAACGTCTGACCGTGGAGGCTGAGCAGCTTTAGCAGCCGCTCTCTGGGGACACCGGGCATGGCGGCGATCGCATAGGGAACTTGCTGCTCCCGCACCAGCATCGGCGCTAGAGACAGGCCGCCAATGACGGGTACGCCCGCTAAGCTGCCGTGTTTTTGCGGGTCGTCATCTAGCACCGCCACCGGCTTGAGGCCAATCGCAGGCTGGCGCTGCAGCATCCGAATCACCATCTCCCCGGTCTTACCGGCCCCCAGCACCACCACCGGATAGCCCCACCAGCGGCAGCGGGCAAACACCGAGCGCAAGCCAAAGCGACCCACCAACACCAGGGCGATCGACAGCAGCCACGCCATCAGGAAAATGGCTCTAGAGTAGGCTTCGCCCTCCCGAAACAAAAAGATAGCCGACCCCAAGGCCAAATAAATCAGCGTCGTCGTCAGGCTGGTACGCCGCAGCTCCTCCACCGGGCTAATCGCCACCCCTGGGTACAGCCCCACAATGCCGTAAGCCACAATAAATACGCACAGCACCGGCCACAGCGCTCCGTACAGCTCGCGGGTGAACTGGCCGTCAAAAAATAGCCGCATTTCGACGCTGAGCCAGCCCGCCAGCAGCAGAGCCAGAAAGTCAGACAGCAGCAGCAGGCCAATGGTCGGCAGGGGTCGGGTTAAGACCTTAAACTGAATCACTGCAGGCTGTAGAGTTCGATAGAGGGTCATCCGAGATACCACAGAGCGCCGCATTCCCGTAACTACTCTAGGACATCACCTCCCTGAAATTGCAGATAGGTGGTTTCAACCAGGGTCTGAAACTCCTGCTGAAACCGTTCACGGCTGAACTTTTCGGCCTGCTGGCGAATTTGCTGGGAGTCAAAGCGCGATCGCTGCTGCTCAAAGTTCTCGACGGCAGCGGCTAGGCTGGCCGCCGTCTGTTCGGCAAACAAAACTCCGGTTTTACCGGGAACCACTGTCTCCGCCGCTCCGCCCCGGCCATAGGCAATCACGGGTGCCCCTGCCGCTTGGGCCTCCACCGGGGTGATGCCAAAGTCTTCTTCTGCCGGAAAAATAAAGGCGCGGCAGCGCTGCATGTAGTCAGTCACCACGGCGTCGGGCTGCTGGCCCAAAAGGCGTATGGGCGCACGGGCGATCGCGGCCACCTGTCGCCACTGCGGCCCATCTCCAATCACCACCAGCGGCAGCCCTAGATTCGCAAAGGCGCGCACCGTCAAGTCCACCCGCTTGTAGGGCACAAAACGCGACACCGTTAAGTAAAAATCTTCTCTAGGAAAATCGGCCCGAAAGCGCTGCACGTCTACGGGCGGATAGATCACCTGGGCCGGACGGCGGTAGGTGCGCCAAATCCGGCGGGCAATATAGCGAGAATTAGCGACAAACCGATCAACCCGGTTGGCGCTAGCCACGTCCCACAGCCGCAGATAGTGCAGAATCAGCCGGGTCAGAACGCTTTTAGCGCCCCGGTCTAGGCCCGCCTGCTGCAGGTACTGGTGCTGCAAGTCCCAGGCGTAGCGAATCGGCGTATGCACATAGCTGATATGGAGCTGGTCGGGCCGGGTGAGAACGCCTTTCGCTACCGCATGGTTGCTGGAAATTACCAAATCATAGGCTGACAGATCAAACTGCTCCACCGCCAGCGGCATCAGCGGCAGGTATTGGCGAAACTTTTGCCGCGCCAGCGGCAGCTTCTGCAGGAAAGAAGTGGTGACGGGTTTGTGCTGGATGAAGCCGCGCAGGTCATCCGGTAAAAAGTCCACCAGGCTGTATAAATCGGCTTGCGGATAGAGCTGCAAAATCTGCTCAACTACCTTTTCTGAGCCGGCATGGCTGGCTAGCCATTCGTGGGCGATCGCCACTTTCATCGCGTTTATTCACTAAACAGAGAGACATGTTAGAGTTTGATGCGGATGGGGAAATTAGTCACCCATCACCGTATTTGTGATCCAAGCCTGCTTAGTACTTAGAGACTGCCGTGAGTCAAACGAAGATTCCCATCCTCAATCTTAAGCCTCAATATCAGGCCATCAAAGCTGAGATTCAGGCGGCAGTCAATCAGGTACTAGAGTCCGGGCAGTTTGTCCTAGGCAGCATAGTGCAGCAGTTCGAGGCTGCCGCGGCTGACTACCTGGGGGTCAAACATGCGATTGGGGTCAATTCCGGCACCGATGCCCTGATGATTGGCCTGCGGGCTTTGGACATTGGCCCCGGCGACGAGGTGATTACGACGCCCTTCAGCTTTTTTGCCACGGCAGAATCTATTAGCAGCGTCGGCGCTAAGCCGGTTTTTTCAGATATCGATCCGCGCACCTTCAACCTAGATCCCCAGCAAATCCGCCAGCAGATTACGCCTCAGACCAAAGCCATCATGCCCGTCCACCTCTACGGCAATCCGGCGGCAATGGCTCAGATTGCTGAAATTGCGAGGGAGCACAATCTGAAGCTGATTGAAGACTGTGCGCAGGCGTTCGGCGCTGTCTATAAGGGCGACTGTACGGGCTGTGAAAATAGCTGCTCGGATGCCGTGCGGCAGCGGCTCATGGGCCAGCAGGTAGGGAGTATTGGCGACGTGGGCGCTTTTTCTTTTTTCCCGACTAAAAATCTGGGTGCCTACGGCGATGGGGGGCTGATCGTCACCCAGGATCAGGCTGTGGCTGATTTAGCCCGGATGCTGCGGGTACACGGCTCCAAAGAGCGCTACCGCAATGAAATGCTGGGCTACAACTCTCGCCTAGATGCCCTGCAGGCCGCTATCCTACAGGTAAAACTGCGCTACATCGACACCTGGAACCAGCAGCGCCGCCAGATTGCCCAAACCTACAATCAGCAGCTAGCTGCCATAGACGGCCTAATTACCCCCGCTTTGTCTGACGGGCATGTCTTCCACCAGTACACAATTCGAGTCCTCCACGGTAAGCGCGATCGCCTGCAGCAGGCTCTAGCCGCTCAGGGCATCAGCACCATGATTTACTACCCGGTGCCTCAAGATCGCTTACCTATCTACAAAGGCCAGTATCCGGTCAACCCCCACAGCCAAGCTCTGGCGGAGGAGGTGCTGAGCCTGCCTATCTGGCCGGAGCTGGAGCTGAGCCAGGTAAAAGAAATCGCCCAGGCGATCGCGACTATTTTAGCCCGTTAGACGCAGTAGCCTGACCTGCCCAAGAATGTAGGCTGGGCTAACAACAGAAAACCCAACAGAAGCCTTCTGGGTTGAACTCTGCTCATGGCAGTCATGCCACACAGACCGTAGGATGGGCAAAGGATGATAATCCGTGCCCATCGGCCTAATATCTACGCGCTGATGGGCACGCTTTGCTTTGCCCATCCTACGAACTTTCTGCTTTAAGAAAATTTGGTGGAGTGGGCAATGCCAGCCCTACAGCTACTGTTCGGGATAGGAACGAGCGGACATGCTGAAGCCAATTATTTATAGGAAGAGCGATCGCGTTTTAAGCGCGCACGTGATAAGCGATGCCGCAGTCATGTCACACAGACCGTAGACCGTAGGATGGGCAAAGGATGATAATCCGTGCCCATCGGCCTAATATCTACGCGCTGATGGGCACGCTTTGCTTTGCCCATCCTACGAACTTTTTGCTTGGAGTAGGTTGGGAGGAAGGCACCCAACCTACTGCCTCCGATGATATCTATCCTTGACCGGGGCCGAGACTGACTTCTGCCGCGTAGACCGCCTGATCCCCCAGCTCGTCCTCAATTCGCAGCAGACGATTGTATTTCGCGACGCGCTCACTGCGACAGAGAGAACCCGTCTTGATCTGTCCGGCCCGGCTAGCAACTGCCAAATCCGCGATGGTCGTATCCTCGGTTTCCCCGGAGCGGTGGCTAATCACGGAGGTATAGCCGCGACGGGTGGCTAGATCGATGGTTTGTAGGGTTTCTGTCAGGGAGCCAATCTGATTGAGCTTAATCAAAATGGAGTTGCCTGCGGCCTGATCAATGCCCTTTTGCAGGCGGGTGGGGTTAGTGACAAATAGGTCGTCGCCCACGAGCTGCACTTTATCCCCCAGCTTAGCCGTCAGCTTTTGCCAGCTCTCCCAGTCGTCCTCATGCAGCCCGTCTTCAATCGACACGATGGGATAGGTGCCCACCAGCCCAGCTAGATACTGAATCAGCTCGTCCGGGGAGTGAGCGGCTCCATCGTAGGTGTACTGACCGTCTTGGTAGAATTCGCTGGCAGCGACATCGAGGGCGAGGGCGACTTGCTCTCCGGGCCTATAGCCTGCCTGCTCGATCGCCGCGACTAAGAGATCTAGAGCCGCCTGGTTAGACTGCAGGTTGGGCGCATAGCCGCCTTCATCTCCCACGCCGCTGAGCAGATTTTTGTCCGCTAGCACCTTGCTCAGGGTGGCAAACACTTCTGCGCCCCAGCGCAGGGCTTCCTTAAAAGAAGAGGCCCCAATGGGCACAATCATAAACTCTTGAATATCGACGTTGTTGCTGGCGTGGGCACCACCGTTGATCACGTTCATTAGCGGTACGGGCAGCACGTTAGCCAGCGGCCCGCCTAGATAGCGGTAGAGCGGGAGGCCCACTGCATCGGCAGCGGCTTTGGCATTGGCTAGCGAAACCGCCAAAATCGCGTTGGCCCCCAGCTTGGATTTATTGCCGGAGCCGTCTAGGTCAATCATGGCTTGGTCAATCACCGTTTGCTCTAGGGCATTGAGGCCAATTAGCTCCGGGGCGATCGCTTCTTCTACGTTCTCTACCGCCTTGAGGACGCCTTTGCCGCCATAGCGACTCTTATCACCGTCCCGCAGCTCGTGGGCCTCGAAGCTACCCGTCGAAGCGCCGCTGGGAACCTGAGCCAGTCCGGCAGCGCCGTTGGACAGATAAACCTCAGCTTCAATCGTGGGCCGTCCTCTGGAATCTAGAATCTCGCGCGCCCGAATGTCTTCAATAGCAGTGTCAATTGTGTCAATCATCTCTCTCATTCCTCATCGACGGCATGACTCTCAGATTGAGTGCAGAATAGGCGTTAAAGGGCAAAGATGTCTAGCCGCTACGCTACCGAATCCTCTCAGCCGCTGACCTAGCCAGTCAATCCAATCGTTAGCATAAGGCGAAGTCTCTAATTCAGCCGGAATCTCCAAAACACTTTGGGATCTAGCAGGATTAGGAAGTTATGCATTTCAAGCTTCACGGCGCTAGGGATAGCGGTAGGATCTCCCGGCCCCCTTTATCAAGGAAGGTGGCGACAGCCGGGGGGATCTTATGAGCCGTTGAAACCTCGTCGAGTGCATAAGTGTTGAGGATTTAACCTAGAGCCTAAATAAGCTGCAATAGAGGGTGCCGTTGGCCTGCCGGGAACTGAAATGGTCCAGCAATTTATCCTGCGACTCAAATTTACCTCTAAGATTGATGCCTAGCGCTTTTGAGCAAACTGCTATGTCCTCTGATTTTGATGCCGCCGCTGCCCAGCAGCGAGTTGACCAGTTTTGGCAGCTCTCAGCCAGCTTTGGTATGGAGCGCAATGCTTATCACAACTATCTCAACGAAATTGTCAGCGATCGCTATACGCTGATCAATGGCCTGCAACTGCTGCGAGACGAACTGCAGTTTGCCGCCTCTAGTCCCACCGATATGAGAGCCTGCGGTGCTGATTTGAGCCTGCCCAGCGTAGTCACGACTCTGGCCTATACCAACTGTGGCGATCGCATTCACCAGGGCGAAGTGACTAAACGCTACCGGGACGTAGTCGCCTCGCGGTTTGCCACCCTCTCTGAAATTGGCGAGCTGAAGCTAGAAGCCTTCTTCCCCGCCGGGGGCGGTACGGACAATGGGGCTACCCTGGCCCACGTCACGGTGGCCCACCAGCTCGATCAGCCCCTGCGCCAGCGGCTCTATGCGGGCAATCCTCAGTCAATGGTTTTGGTGGCGGTTGATCTGAAAACCCACGTTGGGCGGCTAGAAGAAAACGGCCAGCGGATCTATGGCAAAACCCGTGAGTCTCCCTGGCGCGAACCGCGAGCGGCCTGCGGAGCGATCGCGGGCGCACTGGCTAACTACCATCCCCACAACCTAATTCATCGGCGCATCCGTGATGATTTGGGGGAGCAGAATTTTCAGTATCTCTCCACCCATCAGATTCTGACAGACACCGGCATTGACATCACTTTGGCCGTCGCCGCCGCGATCGTCGCCATTCGCGGCATCCGCAATACGGCCATGGCGCTGACTCAGGAACTCGACGAACGGGGCCTTGCCCACCTGACGGCCAGCACCACGGTCAACCGCCCGTCACGGGACGATCTGGTGCTTTATTTGGCGAGGGCCACCGTCTTTAACGGCAAGGTGCGGATTCAGAGTTTAGGGACTAGGGCCGCCAAGTACAGCGGCAAGCTGATTAAGTATGCTGGCGAGCAGCGATTGCAGCTAATTTACGACAACCTGGATACCGAGAATTTGCCCATCGAAGAAATTCCCTACAAGATGCGAGCCTCAGGTGTCTAGTCCTGTTTATCTCAGGAATATCACGTCTTAGGGCAGATGAGATTGCCGCTCGGTTCTCACCAAAATAGGTCCTATCCTTTTGAGGAGCTGACCCTATGACGCCGCTTGCTGAACACCACCTTTCTTACTGGATTGACTCTACGCTGCCGTCCAACTATCCGGCTGTTACTCAAGATGTCGCTGTCGATGTTGCCGTTGTGGGCGCAGGACTAGCGGGCGTAACCACAGCCTTTCTGCTGAAGCGGGCGGGTAAAACCGTAGCCCTGATTGAAGCTGAGCATATCGGTAAGGGCGTTTCGGGCCACACGACGGCTAAGGTGACGGCGCTGCACCAGCTAATCTATGCTGAGCTGATCAAGCAGCACGGCCAGGAGAATGCTCGCCTGTATGGGGAATCTAATCTGGCCGCCGTTGAGAAGCTGGCCCAAATTGTGGCGGCTGAGAATATCGACTGCGACTTTGAGCGCAAAAATACGTACACCTTTGCGACCGATGCCGCTGGCTTAGATAAGCTGCAAGCGGAACTCAAGGCCACCATCAGCCTAGAACTTCCCGTGACGCTGGTAGAAACGCTGGATCTGCCCTTTGCTGTCACGGGAGCACTCCAGCTGGCCAATCAGGCGCAGTTTCATCCTCGCAAGTTTACGCTAGCGATCGCGGCCACCCTTCCCGGTGACGGTAGCTATGTGTTTGAGCAGACCCGCGTCACGACCGTCAAAGGTGAAGAACCCTGCCGCGTCATGACCCGCAATGGCCCGACGATCACGGCTCAGGACGTGGTCGTGACCACTAACCTGCCTATCCTTGATCCGGGGCTGTTTTTTGCGAAGAGCTATCCCCAGCGCTCTTACATCGTCGGCGGTCGGATTGACGCTGATAAAGCGCCTCAGGATACCTACATTGGCGTTGGCGAAAAGTATCGCTCGCTGCGCACTACGCCTACCGACGATGGCGGCACTCTGCTGCTAGTAGGCGGCGAAGGTCACAAAGTTGGCGATGACGCGGCTACTGAGGAGCGCTATGAAGCCTTAGAGGAATACATGCAGACCCAGTTTGGCGTGATGCCAGAGTACCGCTGGTCTACCCAGGACTTTGTCTCCTTTGACAAGCTGCCCTATATCGGCAAGCTCACCCCTGCCAGCAACCACACCTATGTCGCCACTGGCTTTAGCCTTTGGGGTATGAGCAAGTCGGTCTTATCGGCGATGATTCTGTCAGACACGATTCTAGGGGTCGGCAATCCCTGGGCTAAGCTCTATGACGCCACCCGACCGACGCCGTTTGTCAGCCAGGAGTCCGTCAAGCAAAATCTGGATGTGGGTACTCGCTGGGTGGGCGATCGCCTCAAAGGTCTTTTTGACTCTGCCGAGAATGTCAAGGTGGGTGAAGGCAAGCTAGTGACCCATAACGGCGAGAAAATTGCTGCCTACCGAGATACCAGCGGCCAACTGCACACAGTCTCAGCAGTTTGTCCCCATTTAGGCTGCATCGTCGCCTGGAATGACGCTGAGAAAAGCTGGGATTGCCCCTGTCACGGCTCCCGCTTCGGCTACGAAGGGGAAATTCTGCATGCCCCTGCCGTCAATCCGCTAGAGAGCAAGGCATAAGAGCGGCTTCTAGCGAAGTTCAGTCAAAATCCCGTCCTGTTTCAAGTCTCTGTGGCGGTCTCAGCTACTAATAGATTCGTTTCGGGTGGAGCAGGACGGATACCTACTGGAATTTGAATAATAAATTCAGAGCCTTGATTGGAGCGGGAATTGCACCATATCTTGCCTCTGTGTTTTTCAACGATGATTTGATAACTGATAGAGAGGCCCAACCCCGTTCCCTTCCCCACTTCCTTGGTGGTGAAGAAAGGGTCAAATAACTTACTGCGAGCTGCTTCAGAAATTTCTGAACCGTTGTTGGCAATCCCAATGGTGATCCAATTGGGGTCATTCACCTCTGTGTGTAATCGAATTTGCGGATAGAGATTGACTTCGTGCTTAGAAGCTTGTGCATCTGGCTTGACCATACTCTCTTCAAGCGCATCAATAGCATTGCTCAATATATTCATAAATACCTGGTTGATTTCCCCGGCAAAGCAGTAAACAGGGGGTAAAACACCATAGTCCTTGATGACTTCAATGGCTGGTCGGCGGGACTGAGCCTTCAGACGATGGCCCAAAATTGTGAGCGTGCTGTCGAGACCGTCATGGATGTTGACCGCTTTCATAACAGCTTCATCGCGGCGAGAAAAATTTCTCAAACTGACAACAATTTGTCGAATCCGCTCTGCCCCTGACTGAATTGATTCCAACAGATTAGACAAGTCTTTAGTCACAAAGTCGAGGTCGATACGGTTCTCTGCTTCTCGAACTTCGCGGGGAGGATTAGGAGAATACTGCTGATATAGGTGAACCAGGGTGAGTAAATCCTGAAAATACTCTTTAGCCGGAAATAAATTGCCGTAAATAAAGCTGACTGGATTGTTAATTTCGTGGGCAACTCCAGCAACCATCTGTCCCAGCCCTGCCATCTTTTCCATGTGTACTCGTTCTGGCATTTGCTGGAGTTCTTTCACCAACTGCGCTGATTCTTCTAGCTGCGCCTTAATTTTGCGATCGCGGTGTTTGAGCTGCTCCGTCATGTAGTTAAAGCTCATCGCCAACCGGGCCACTTCATCACTGCCATCAGCGGGTATATGAACGGCAAGATCGCCGCTTGCTAGTTTTTGGGTGGCTTCTGTCAGCTTAGTAATTCGATGGGTAATCAAGCGGGTAATCCACAGGCTGATAGCAGAAACCATCAGCCCCCCAACCAAGCCCACACTGCCAACCAAAAGCCAAAGTTGTCGCTGAGAGGCTCGAAATGCGGCTAGCGGCGTCAATACAACAGCTTGAAATCGGTCATCAATAATCTGGGGTAGCTCAATAGATTGGCCGAGGTAAGCAGCTCCATCAATTTGCACTAGCTGCGACGGTGAAGGCTGCGGCGACCAGTTTACCGGGGTCTGGATGGGCAACGTAGCGGCGATCACCTCTGAGTCTTGTAGAATCAGAATTTGCTGCCGTCTAGACCCCAAAATCATACTCAAAACTTTTGGCGTCAAGGCATAACCCACCATGATGCTACCAACGTCCCCCTGGCGGGACGTCACTGATAGGGTCTTGATCAGCAAGGGCATTGCTCCATCTGCCGTGACCACCAGACTGTTCACCAGTAGCTCTTGGCGAGCAAATTCCATCACTTCAGGACTCAGAAGTGATG
>JAAHIC010000004.1 GCA_010671965.1 Leptolyngbya sp. SIO4C5 | reverse complement strand
ACAGAGACAATGGCAAACTCAGCGGCCACAAAAAATGCATTAATACTGATTAACAGTAAGACTGCTAATAGACGAGTCAAAATATCTGCCCTAGTCAAACTAAAGAAAGGCGAAGCAGATGCAGCTAGCAAGATGGCGCTTAGAGGGTTCATCTGCAAAAGCTAGACCCAAGTGCGGCTCATAGAGAGGGACGCATTATCCTATTCAAAGGGTTTCTAACGTAGCCCAGCACTGGTGCCATCTACTGTAGGTCGCCTTCAATGCGAGCCTTAACGTCTTCGAGAATGTCCTCTTCCTGCAAGATGACCAGGCTGTTGTGCTGCCCACTGCGCTGAGTCGGTAAGTCACTGAAGGGGCGGGAATCAGGCTGACGAATCCCGGTAAGCGCCGTACGCCCCAGCGCATACCCCCAAGAAGCACTGACAATGCCCGCACCAAACATGAGCGATAACAGAATTAGCGTAAAAACAATAGCCGGATTAATTCTCATACTTGCGCCACTTCAGAACAAGCGCCTCTTTGACTTCCAAAACATAGCAGACTACTTAACTTTAGAATATTTTTCGTAACCGTCAATTCTTTCTAGACTCATCAGTCTGCTGCATCGCTTCTATTCTTGCCAGTATACGAAAAAGTTGGGAAATTGAGCGGTTTGCCTCGTTAAGCTTTAAGAGTCAATATAGAATAGGGAAACAGCCAGGGTTGGCCGAGCGGTTGAGGCAGCGAACTCATAATTCGCGTTAGGCAGGTTCAACTCCTGCACCCTGGATTATTTTCTAACAGTGGCAATAAATTTTGAAAAGCCAGGAGCCATTGGAGGCTGAGCGATCCCCCATAGCTCCTGACTTCGAGCAGAGATGAATTGGCATAGGGGCGCAGCGCGAAAGGCCCCTGTTGACCTTTGACCCCTAGGGCATAGGTAGACGCTCAAAGATAAACTCGCTGCCGACCACGCGGCTGTCCTGCTGCGACACTGGTAGCAGCAAGATGGATGTGTTGTAGGGATTGCGCAGATCCGGCGTCCTCAGGTACAGGTCGCTGCGAGACTGCTGAGCCATCAGATACTCATAAATTTGATGAATCGCTTCGGCATCGCGCTCAATTTCGAGTTCCGGATAGGCCGCATTGCCAAACGTACCAGGGCCAAAAATAGAGGAGAATTGCCGCCAGAAAGTGCGGTTCTGAAAGTAAGTGCCGGAGTTGGCATAGAAGACTTCGTTGATGGCTTCGGAAACAGCGGCTGATTCAGTGCGAGGCGCAGTAACGTCTACAACGACTTCCTGGGCGATCGCGGTTGTGGCCATTACGGCGGAGCTGCTCACTGCCGCTACGGCAGCACCGATCAAAGATTTAACACGAATACCCATAGCACTTACTCCTCGATTTTGCCGTTTATAGTACCCCATCCTGGCTATCCTGTAGGCGGGGAATTCGATATAGTTTGCAGGGACTGCAGGCAAATTTTAAGATTGAGCAGCCGCAGTCTGGGCGATCGCGCTTAAAAATCAGCGATTTGCAACCTGCGAGTCCTTTATAGCTCATTTTCTTACGGTTTGTATCAGTCTATGGCAATTTTCTCGTCTCAGTCTGACTCCCTCGCGGCGATCGCCACGGCTAGCCTTTCGCTGGTGCGGCAGCAGCTCCTCGATCTGTTCTGCCAAAATGCTTATCGTGAGGGGGATTTTGTGCTGTCGTCCGGCCAGCGCAGCACTTACTATATCAACGGCAAGCAGGTAACGCTGCACCCAGAAGGGAGCCTGATGGGGGGACGCCTCCTTTTATCTATGCTGCCAGCGCAGACTGAGGCAGTAGCCGGACTCACCTTGGGGGCCGATCCGATTGTGACAGCCGTTAGCATCGTTGGGGCGTACGAGAGAAAAGCGATCGCCCCTCTCATCGTCCGCAAGGAAGCCAAAGGCCACGGCACCCAGGCTTATATAGAAGGGCTGACTTTGCCCCAAGGCACCCCCGTTGTGGTACTAGAAGATGTTGTCACCACCGGACAGTCGGCCCTAAAGGCCGTCGATCGCCTGCGACAGGCAGGCTATCAGGTAGAGCAGGTTATTTCTCTGGTAGATCGCCAGCAGGGAGGCGCTGAGCTGTACCAGGAAAAAGGATTAGGGTTTGAGGCCGTCTTCACCATTGCCGAAATTCAGCAGCGCTGGCGTCAGCTCCAGTAGGCCGCTACGGCAGCAGTTCTAAGCTCTCCATCATGGCGGCCAAGACCTGTTTATTGCGCTCATACTGAGCGGTGGCGACATCATAGGTAGAACCTACCAAAATGCGATCGCCTAGATCCACTACATAGCGATATGTCCGTACGCCTTCTGGCAGCAGTCCCCTGCCATTTGATTCGCCCTCAGTCACAATTGTCTGACGGCCATCGATGGTAACTATTCGCTGTGAGAGCATCCGCTCTGTGATGTTCTCATCGTCAGCAATCCGGTCGAAAGGAATATTGTCCACCCGGATCAAGACCGCCTCATCAAAGCTCTCGGCCCGATCTGGCAGCGTGATTTCACTGGGGTCAAAGGCGCGGCAAAACCGAGTGACTTCTCCCTGATTGGTTTGCCAATCGGCAGGATAGCGCACCCGATACCCTGCAGTCTCGTTGGTGCAGGTCTGCGTTAGCGCAATGTCAGGACGGGGGGCAGGCTGCTCTGCTGGTAGGGCCACATACTCTGCTGGAATAGCGGAGANTGACTTATGCGCTTACGTCACAAAATGTCTCTGAAAATTTTACGTTAGTTTTCATTAAACATTTGACATAAAGATGCTAACAAGAGTTCCGCCATCCGTGTGCTGCGCTACGCCTGTTCTATTGTTCACAGCAATCGGCCAGCTTCAGGATAAACCTTGATTGACGCCGACTTCGGCGGTTAGCCTCCAAGCGATAACGAAGATAAAATAAATCGGGATGACAGGATTTGAACCTGCGACATCCTGCTCCCAAAGCAGGCGCGCTACCAAGCTGCGCTACATCCCGTTAATTCCGCTTTTTAGTATAGCCTGCTTTGAGTGAAACGGCTGTGCTCTAGCCTGACAAATCCCCCGGTTGGCGCTGCGCTGTTTCTAGAGGACACTGCGCCAGCTAAATCACCCGGCAAAGTGACAAGGGGTAAAAGCATCTGTAATAGTGACTAGGGGTCTTTATTGGAGATTAACCAAGTTAACCAATTAATGATTAACAGGACTTAGGCACTTGACGAGGTTTCAGCTAATTGCGAGATCTGCCCCGCTGTCGCTATGCCCCTTACTAAGCAGAAGCAAGGGAGAGATTTTTTCACTACTACTAGCGTCTCAAACTCTAAACTCCGTAGCTCATCAGTTAAATAGGGATTGGATGGCAACGAGGGAGAGGGAAATAGTGAAGTGACAGAGTTTGATCAGGCATCAGATCGGAGACTGGGAACGCTGTATGGCATTGGGGTGGGGCCAGGTGATCCAGAACTCATTACGCTAAAGGCGTTGCGGCATTTGCAAGCGGCAGCAGTGGTGGCGTTTCCGGCAGGCAGCGGAAATCGACCCGGCATGGCGCAGCAGGCGATCGCCCAGTGGCTGTCCCCCCAGCAGATCCAGTTACCCCTAAGATTTCCCTATGTGCAGGATGAAGCCGAGCTGCAGGCGGCTTGGCAGCAGGCAGCAGCCCAGGTCTGGGCCTATCTACAGCAGGGAAAAGACGTGGTATTCGCCAGCGAAGGCGATATCAGCTTCTACAGCACCTTCTCCTATCTGGCCCAAACCCTGCATCATTGCTATCCGCAAAGTCAGATTCAAGCGGTTCCAGGGATCTGTTCGCCTCTGGCAGCGGCAGCAGCTCTGGGCATCCCCCTGACAATTCAGGCCCAAAACCTGGCCGTTCTGCCAGCCCTTTATGCCCCAGAACAGCTAGAGCAAGTAATTGCCTGGGCGGACGTTATTGTTTTACTGAAAATGAGTTCAGTCTATCAGCAGGTCTGGTCGATTCTGCAGCAGCATCAGCTTTTAGACCGCAGCTTTATCGTGCAGAATGCCACAGGATCGAATCAGGTGATCTATGCTGGTCTCAGTCAGCATCATGATCTCAAGCTGCCCTATTTTTCACTGCTGATTGTCCAGGTTCGCCAGCCAGCAGTTCTGCAGCTACAGGGCGTCAGCGCAACTTTTTAAGGGCGATCGCGGTCAGTTTGTATAACTCGGCGGGGGTGACTAACCATTCTATGTTCTCTCGATTGGATTTGCTGCTGACGAGAAAACTTGGATCAAACAGTGGAATGATGCTAATTTTCTAGGGATTAACCTACCTTGGGTGTAGCAAAAAAACCAATTGCTCTCTCAAAATGGTCTAATAAAGATAATTAAGCTTTATTTCGTAAAATTTATCTTTACGTTACAGTCTTGCCCTTATCTATGGAACTAGCTGTTCTCAAAGGCCAATCTATTTACCGGCGTGTTCGCGAAACTAGCATCAATCCCAACTACTGGTATCCCGCTGGCTGGGCCGAACAGCTCAAACCCGGCGAAGTTATGCCTGTCACCATTTGGCAGCAAAAAATTGCGATTTATCGCGATGCTTCTGGGCAAGTTCATGCCTTAGAGGATGCCTGCCCTCACAAGGGGGTCGAACTGCACAAAGGCGAGGTTCATGGCTCTCATCTCACCTGTCCCTATCACGGCTGGGAATTTGATAGCGCTGGAAAATGTGTTCAAATTCCCTACTTTCCAGCGGATCAAAAGCTACCCTGCGCTCAGGCTCGCAGCTATCCCACTCAAGAAAAGTATGGCATTCTTTGGCTCTTTCCCGGCGATCCGGATTTAGCCAGTTTGCATCAGCCGCCCGCAGTGCCTGAGTACGATGCCAAAGAATGGTTTATGGTGCGAATTCCAGGCGAGTTCCAGGCTCATTTTTCCATCTGCAACGAAAACACAATGGATGTGTTTCACGGCTTTTTGCACAAAGAACTGCAGGGCTGGTTTGATCCAGTTTTGCTGAAGCTGAAGCAAACCGAGGCCGATGTCTATGCAGACTATCAGGTGTCCTACCGGGGTGTATTGACCAAGCTGATGGGACTGGGCACGGGCAGTGGGGTGACGACTCGCACTGTTTCAATTCACTATCAGTATCCGCACTATCACAGCTCTTTAGAGGGAGTTTCCTCGCTGTACTTGATGCGGCTACCTGTAGGCCCGACGCTGACGCGCTCTTTTTCCATGCTGTTTCTGAAGCTGCCAATTCCTCGCTGGCTACGTCAGGGTAAGCTTGGCAATCTGCTAGAAAAAGCGGTGCTGCATCAAATCTTTCTCAAGTTTCTCCATCAAGATGTTGAGATGATGGAAAGTGAGCAGCGCAACTATACGGCCAATCCCCAGCGCAGCTATGTGGAAGTTAATCCTGCCATTATTGCCCTGCAGCGAGTGATTATCGGCCAGTACGAAAAGTTCATGCAACAATCAGATCGGTCATTGAACCCACCAACTGAGATTGCAAGCGACCGTGATTTCGAATTAGTTCAGGATTCTAAGTGTAGGTGAGAGGAATAGATTGTGGACGTCGTTAATGACTACATGCAGCATCTTTATGCCAGTGGCCTCTATCCCGATAAGTTTATCTGCCATCAAAAGCAGGGTAATCTGGTCGAGATTGAAGAACAGACGACTGGCAAGCATCACAAGGTCTTAACTTTTTGCACGAACGATGTGTTGGGACTGGCTCAGGCTGAACCTGTGAAGCAGGCCGCAATTGAGTCGATTCTTCAATACGGTACTTCCAATAGCTCTTGCTCGGTTCTCAGCGGTCGGATTGATCTGCATCGACAGCTAGAGCAAGAAATTTCCGCCTTTAAGCATCTACCCCATACCCATTTATTTCTCAATGCCTGGATGGCGCTGCAGGCGCTGATGGATGGTTTTTGCCATTTGGCGGTGCCCGTCCCTGGCTTTGAGCATACGCGAGAAACCGTCATCTTCACTGACGTACTCAATCATGGCTGTATTATTTCAGCCGTGGTCAACGCTAGCAATCGCTCTGGCAAGATGTTTAGCCACAGTCCCAACGTGCGGGTGAAGGCTTATCGGCACTGTGATATGGACGATCTCGCTCGAAAAGTACGGCGCTATGCGCGTCCGGGCGATCGCGTTATGGTCATCTCGGACGCTGTGTTCTCGATGGACGGGGACGTGGTGCCTCTGCCTCAGATGCTTGACATTTTAGAAAGTCATCCCGGCAGCGTTGTGGTTATGGATGAAGCCCATGCCAGCGGTGCCATTGGTCCCAAAGGCGAAGGAATCTACGATCACTTTGGCATTTCGCCCCAATCGGTAATCGATCGCGGCATTGTGCCCTTAATCATGACGACCTTCTCGAAGTTTGCCGGATCGGCCGGGGCTGCCATCAGCGCTCCCAACCGGGAACTGATCGACCTGCTGGATGTTTCTCCTACCTCAATTGGCACGATTTCGCTGCCGCCGCCGGTCACAGCCGCTGCCCTAGAAAGCATTCGCCAAGTTCGCCAACATCCGGAACTGGTGGCAACGCTGCAGTCTAATACCCGCTATCTGCGATCGCGCCTGGTTGACGCCGGATTTGAGGCAATTGGTGAAACCAACGTCATTCCGGTGATCTTGCCCCCCGAACTCAAGCCCAAGCCCTTTGCCCGCTGTCTGATGGAAGAGTTCGGCCTCTGGGTTTCACCGATTTGGTTTATCGCCAAGCCGCGGCTGCGCATTACCGCCAACGCCCTCCATACTCAGGCGGAGATGGATCAGCTCGTCGAGGCGATGATGGCCGTCCGTGAAAAGCTGTGCGGCTCAGTGGTCCAGTACACAGCCTAATTGCGGTGTAGGGTGGGCATTGCCCACTCTCTGGTTAATTACGCGGCGCAGATTGTAGGGTGGGCATTGCCCACTCTACGCCTTTTCCGCGACAATGACGGTGATGCTGCCCGGTGATCTGTTATGACCGCAGTTAAAACCCAGTTTGAAATCAAACCTGTTACCACCCCTGACGAGCAGGCCGCCTTTCTCGCGGTACCCGATCGCGTCTATCAGGGCGATCCAAACTGGGTGCAGCCGCTCAAATCCAGCATTGCTAAGCAGTTTCAGCCCAGCAATCCGTTCTTTGGCTACGGCGAGCTGCAGCAGTTTGTCGCCTTCTCTGCAGAACAGCCCGTAGGCCGAATTGTGGCGGCTATCAATCAGCGGCTGATTGAGCGAGAAGAGCAGCCTGTGGGTCTGTTCGGTTTTTTTGAATGTATAGAAGAGTTTGCGATCGCTGAAGCGCTGCTAGAACAGGCTTGTCAATGGCTGCGCGATCGCGACATTCCCCTCGCCCGTGGCCCCATCGATCTGTCCACCCACAATAACTGCTTCTTTTTAGTCGATGGATTTGATACGCCGCCGATGGTGATGATGCCCTACAATCCGCCCTACTACGATGAGTTTATGCAGCGGGCGGGCTGGCACAAAGCCAAAGACGCCTACGCCTATGACTTGCCCCTAGCTCACACATTGCCTAGCCAGTTTGAGCGCGCCTGCCAGATTGCCCAGAAAGCGGGCATTACTTTTCGGCCCATCCACACCAAGGGTGAAGCCTTCGAGCAGGACTGCCGCAGCCTTTATCAGCTTTTCACGACCGCCTTTGCCCACAACTGGAGTTCTTCGGCCCGGACTGAGGCGGAGTTTATGGCAGAGGCCAAAGAGCTACAGCAGCTTGTCGATCCAGATGTCTTTGTTATTGCGGAAGATCAGGGCCAAATGATTGGCTTTTTTATGGGGCTACCGGACTACAACATTCCCTTAAAGCAGGTCAACGGTCGGCTCAACTGGCTGGGGATTCTCAAGTTTCTCTGGTATCGCCGCCAGATTGACCGAGGCCGGGTGATTGCCATCTGCGCCCTGCCGGAGTATCGCCGTAAGATGGTGCCGCTGGCGCTGGTCTATCTGGGCATGAAAGGCGGCACTAAAAAGCAAAAGCCTTACAAGCAGGCGGAGCTGTCTTGGGTGTTTGAAGACAATCTGCCCTCGCGCAAGATTATTGAGGCTTCGGGGGCCCACATTACTAAGACCTATCGCATTTACGAAAAAGCGCTATGAAAGCTTTAGTTACCGGAGCCAATGGCTTTACCGGATCGCACTTGGTTAAAGCCCTGCGCGATCGCGGTGATGAAGTGATTGGCTTTGTCCGCCAAACCAGCGATCTTGCGCGGCTAGCCGATACGGATATTAAGCTGGTTTACGGTGACATTGGCGATCGCCCCGCCTTGGAAAAAGCGATGCAGGGCGTTGACGTGGTGTTTCACATTGCTGCCTATGTAGATCTAGGGCTGGTGGATGCCGCTCGGATGCAGCGGGTCAACGTGGAAGGAACCCGTACGGTTTTAGCAGCGGCGGCGGCGGCTAATCCTCAGCCTCAAGTCATTTACTGCAGCACCATTGGCATTTACGGTGACACCCAGGGCCAAGTGGTCAATGAAACCTTCCAGCGCACCCAGGCTGATTTTTCCTCCGCCTATGATCGCACCAAATACCAGGCCCAGCAGCTTGTCGATCAGGCCGCAACTGAGGGGCTACACACGGTTAGCCTCATGCCCGCCGGTATCCTCGGCCCCGATGACCCCCATTTTGGCCCGGTGATTCAGCTTTTCCGCCGGCGACGGCTGAAGCTGTGGCCGGGAGGTGATCGCATTACCGGCGTCGTCCATGTCGATGATTTGGTAGCCGCGCTGCTGCTTGCGGCTGAAAAAGCGCCCGCCGGAGCCCACTACATCATCTCTGCCGGAGAACTCTCCACCCGCGAGATGTTTCAGATTTTGAGCCAGCAGACAGGCATTGCCCCCCCGGCTGAACCACCCGCCACGCTGGTTAGGCTGCTCGGCAACCTGCTCGATCCGGTAGGACGATTGTTCAACTGGAACCCGCCCCTCAGCCGCGAGCGGGTTCACTATATCTACGATCGCTGTGTGCGGATTGACGCCAGCAAGGCTCAGCGAGAGCTGGGCTGGCAGCCACGAGCCGTCTCAGAAATTTTGCAAGAGCTGGCTGTTTCCTAGTGCTTAGCTTCAGGCGTTGCTCACAGCTTCGGCCCAGTCTTTGGCCCAGCTCAGACGGCGATGGACATCTTCTAAACTGCTGGCTTCCGAGTAAAGCCGCAGCACCGGTTCCGTGCCGCTAAAACGCACCAGCAGCCAGCTGCCGTCTTCCAGGGTGAACTTGTAGCCGTCAATGGTCAGACAGTCTTTAACCGCTTTACCGGCTACGGTTTGAGGCAAATTGGTTTTCAGCTCGTCCAGCAGCCGCGATCGCACTTCCATGCTGGCTAGGGGGAGGTCAATCCGATCGTATTCAGACTGGTAGCCTGTGGCCTGCTGTAGCTGACTGTAATAGTCGCTCAGATCGAGGCCAGACATGACGACTGCCTCCAGCACGTAAAGCGCCGACATCAGCGCATCCCGCTCAGGGATATGATGACCGTAGCCCACACCGCCTGACTCCTCACCGCCAATCAGGGCGTGATGAGACTGCATCCGATCGGCAATGTACTTGTAGCCAATCGCCGTTTCATGCAGCGACAGGCCGTGCATATTGGCAACAGCGGGAATCAGGTTAGAGCCGCTAATGGTTTTAATCACCTCGCCTTTCAAGCCCTGACGAGTTGCCAGATGATCAATCAAAACCGGAATTAAAATTTGCGAGCTTAGAAAGTTGCCCTGACCGTCTACAGCCGCAATCCGATCGCTGTCCCCATCAAAGACCAGTCCTACCGTCAACCCACCGTCAACCTGGGGCTGATAGGCTTTGATCGTTTCCAAGGTTTTCGCTAAATATTTAGGTAGAGGCTCCGGGGAACCGCCGCCAAATAGCGGATCGGCAGCCCCATTTAGCTCATCAATCGGCATTTCCAGCAGTCGCTCTAGTCCGGTTGCGGCGGCTCCATGCATGACATCGGCAAACACCGTCAGCTTGCCGCTGGCGATCGCGGCCCGAATCGGCTCTAGATTCACCTTGGCCTGCAGCCCCTGGCAGTAGCTAGGCCACGGATCGAAGGTTGATAGCCGACCGGATGTTGCCGCTGGGGGAATGTCAGTCTGGAGCTGAGCTTCTACTTCTTTGGTCACTTCTGGCGGTACGGAACCGCCAAAGGCCCCTTTAATCTTTAGACCGGAATAAATGGCTGGGTTATGGCTAGCGGTAATTACGATCGCGCCTAGCGCCTTCTCGGCCTTAGCCGCCCAGCTAAAGGCGGGGGTAGGCGCGTAGGTATCACTCAGCATGACATCGAAGCCCGTACGAGCGATCGCCTCAGCCGCGGCGCGGGCAAACTCAGGGGAGAGAAAGCGGCGATCGTGACCCACAATTACCGTGTTGCTGCCGGTCATCTCACCATAGCGCTGCTGCAGTACCTGAGCCGCCACCTGCGCTACCTGCACCACCCGCTCAAACGTAAAGTCTGCCGCCATCATGCCGCGCCAGCCATCCGTACCAAACTGAATGGGCTTGCCAATAAACGAGGTGGGAGAGAGAGCGACCGCCATAAAAATACCTTTAGTGGGAAAACCTAAACCGCTTTCACGAGTTTAGCGAGTTGCTTGTAATCCCTACTAGGTTTCACGCTCAAATCCATAAAGAATTCATTTTGCTCGCCTCATTATTGAGCTTGACCTCAAGCCTCAATAGTCAAAAAGCTAGGCCAGTCGCACCGCTTCAACGACAAAAGGTGCCCTAGCACTTAAAACTAGGCTAGCCATCTGAGACGCTGTGACGCTGAGCCACGCAGACCCTATTGTTGGCGACGACGGGGAGGTCTGGGACAACTCGCGCGTATAGCCGTGGGCAATACAGTGGCCGCAGCTATCTAACGCCGTCAGAGAAACTTCGCCCAGGCTGCGTACCCGAACCTTGATTTGCGAGAAAGGCCGATGGAGCTGAATGCTAATATTGCCCTGCTCTTCCAGCGGCATGATTACTAGGGGAGCGGTCTGGTCATAATATCGAGGATTAGAGGGATACAGGGCGATCGCCCCTTCAAAAACAAGCCCTAACTTTTGCCAGCGATCGCCTACTGGCTGAAACTGCTGTAGCTGCTTAAAATCAGGCTGTAGCCGATAGGGCTGATAGCAAAAAGTAGCTGACTGAGACTGGTGAGAGAGCGGATACTGAAACTGAGGGCTAAAAGCTGATTTAGGAATAGTTTGACTATACACGGCAGTGGGTTCCCTGATTGGTGACGATGACTCCTACAGAAAGGATCGGCTGCTTTACGCATAGATACTGACCTGCCTGTGTCACTAATCAAATTGTCTCGGTCTGTAGGCGATCGCCACTGTCTGATTCTGCACAGTGCCCGTCAATATGTGATAGATTGATCGGGTATTACGGGATGTAGCGCAGCTTGGTAGCGCACTTCGTTCGGGACGAAGGGGCCGCAGGTTCGAATCCTGTCATCCCGATTTGTTGAATAGCACTTGATCTGTCATCCATGACAGATTTGTGTCATCATCACTGTTTTGATGTCGTCAATAACAGATTTGTGTTGCGAAGCTGGCGTGTGCGATCGCTAACACAACACCGCCGCAACCCAGCCCGGCAAGACTACCTACTCGTCAGTTCCGCCCGCATCGAAGTAGATCTGTATCACAAAAATAGTGCAGGCGGTTTGATAGGGCGGACAACTGCCCGCCCTCTATTTCACTGCAATTAAGCAAGATCAAAGCGATCGAGGTTCATCACCTTGTCCCATGCCGCCACAAAATCCTGCACGAACTTCTCTTGGGAATCTCCGCAGCCATAGACTTCCGCCAGGGCACGGAGCTGAGAGTTAGAGCCGAAGATTAGATCAACGCGGCTACCGGTCCACTTAAGTTCGCCCGTTTTGCGATCGCGCCCCTCAAATGCTTGCTCCTCATCCGAAACTGCCTTCCAGGTGGTGCCGAAGTCGAGCAGATTCACGAAGAAGTCATTCGTCAACGTCTCCGGGCGATCAGTAAAGACGCCGTGTTTAGAATCGCCATAGTTTGCCCCTAAGACGCGCAGGCCACCGACAAGCACCGTCATCTCTGGCGCGGACAGCGTCAGCAACTGGGCCCGGTCTACTAGCATTTCCTCCGTCGATATGGTGTGATCACCTTGATCGTAGTTACGGAATCCATCTACTTTGGGTTCGAGGTAGGCGAAGGACTCTGCATCCGTTTGCTCCGGCGACGCATCCGTGCGTCCCGGCGCGAAGGGAACAGTGACGTGATGACCCGAATTTTTGGCCGCTTGCTCAACGGCAGCGCAGCCAGCCAGCACAATCAGGTCAGCCAGAGAAACCTGCTTCCCGCCGGACTGCGAGTTATTAAACTCGGTTTGGATACCCTCTAGGGTTTGCAGCACTTTAGCCAACTGCTCTGGTTGGTTAACCTCCCAATCTTTCTGCGGTGCCAACCGAATCCGGGCGCCATTGGCCCCGCCCCGCTTGTCAGAATCGCGGTAGGTCACGGCTGACGCCCAGGCGGTTGAGACGAGCTGAGAAACAGACAGGCCCGACGCCAGAATCTTGCTCTTGAGAGCGGCAATGTCCGACTCATTGATCAGTTCATGACTGGCGGCAGGGATGGGGTCTTGCCAGAGGAAGTCTTCTGCTGGCACCTCCGGGCCGAGATAGCGCGATTTGGGTCCCATGTCGCGGTGGGTCAGCTTGAACCAGGCTTTAGCAAATGCCTCAGCGAATTCATCTGGATTATCGCGGTAGCGCCGCGCAATCGGCTCGTAGATCGGGTCTATCTTCATCGACATGTCCGCCGTGGTCATCATCGGGGCATGTCGTTTCGACGGATCGTGGGCATCGGGCACCGTCCCGGCACCAGCATCACCCTTGGGCTTCCACTGCCACGCGCCCGCAGGACTCTTGATCCGCTCCCAGTCATATTTGAATAGGGTTTCAAGGTAGCTGTTGTCCCACTGGGTCGGCGTGGGCGTCCAGGCCCCTTCAATACCGCTAGTGATGGCATCGACGCCGACGCCCGTATTGAAAGTACTCTTCCAGCCGAGGCCCTGATCTACAATGGTTGCGCCTTCAGGCTCAGGACCTACATGCGCCGCATCCCCTGCCCCATGACACTTACCGAAGGTGTGCCCACCAGCCGTAAGAGCAACAGTTTCTTCGTCGTTCATCGCCATCCGGCCAAAAGTCTCCCGAATGTCGCGGCCTGAACCTAGGGGATCTGGCTCGCCATTTGGCCCTTCTGGATTCACGTAGATCAACCCCATACGCACAGCAGCCAGGGGATTTTCTAGCACGCGATCGCCGCTGTAGCGCTTATCACTATAGTCTGCCTCCCCGTGCCAAGTGGTTTCAGAACCCCAGTAGATGTCTAACTCCGGCTCCCAAATATCTTCGCGGCCTCCAGCAAAGCCCAATGTTTTGAAGCCCATAGACTCTAGCGCACAGTTACCGGCGAAGACCATCAGGTCGGCCCAGGAGATTTTCTGACCGTATTTCTGTTTGATCGGCCACAGCAACATACGAGCCTTGTCCAAGTTGGCATTGTCGGGCCAGCTATTGAGGGGAGCAAACCGCTGGCTGCCTGAACCTGCGCCGCCGCGACCGTCGCCGATGCGATAGGTACCAGCGCTGTGCCACGCCATCCGAATGAACAGGGGGCCGTAGTGTCCATAGTCGGCGGGCCACCAATCCTGGGAGGTGGTCATCAGTTCAAAGATGTCAGCTCGCAAAGCGGCTATGTCAAGGGTTTTGAACGCCTCAGCATAGTTAAACGCCTTGCCCATCGGATCGGCTTTGGGAGAATGCTGATGGAGAATGTTCAGGTTCAACTGGTTCGGCCACCAGTCTCTGTTTATCGTGCCTCCACCGGCAGCGAAAGCTTGAGGACTGCCGACGAAGGGGCAGCCGCTAGTCGCGCCATTGGCTGAACTGACACTGCTGGCTGCATTGGCTGTCGTGGACTGCAGCACGTTGTCTTCAGTATTGTCTTCGCGACCTGATCCCAGAATAGATGTCACTGCTCGCCAGATTTCCATCAGTTTCCCGCTCATTGGGAACGGACATCTCATTTGGCTATTCGTCATAACTTGTTTCCTACTATGGTTTGAGTGTATCTATGGTGTCTCTGCCCTGCTTTTTCTCAGACAGAAAGCATTGTTCGCCACACTTGCATCAGCACAGCCGTTTGCTCAGGTTTCTGCGCCGTTGGATTGAGATAGTTCAACAAAGTCTCGGCATTGGAAACCACGGGCATGGCCTCAAAGCCATCGGGTTCCACAAACATTTTTTTAATAACTCCGTCTTTCACAAGCATGGAATAGCGCCAAGATCGGTATCCCATGCCCCGCTCCGAGAGGTTCATCAGCATCCCCATCGCGCGGGTAAAGTCTCCGTTCACATCAGGGATAAAGCGCACCTGATCGGCTCCTTCTGCTTGCGCCCAGGTCGCTAGGGAAAACGGATCGTTGACCGAAATGCAAAGAATTTCATCAACGCCGTTCGCGCGAAACACCTCGGCATACTCGTTGTAGCCTAATAGTTGAATCGGAGAATACGGGCAGGTAAAGGCTCCTGGCACCGCAAACACCACCACGGTTCTATCTTCAAAGAGATCTGCTGTGGAAAGCTGGTACCAATCTCCTGCTGCAAACATCCGAAAAATGACCTGAGGAACACGTTGGCCCTCATGATTTAAGAGCATTTGCCCATCTCCTTACTCGCATTCAGCATCAGTTAGACTCCTAACTACGAGATTGATGAGTAAAGACATTACCCTCGGAACAGCAGTAGCTTGCTCTCATCCCTGGCGAGTCGCCTCGGCAAAGCCAAGAGATAGCCAGTGCCATTAAGCTGAAGAAACCAGCATCTCCATCAAGTCATACTCATCACGAGTTTGTGTATCGCAAGTTTAATCAATCAAGCCCGCCTTTGAGCCTCAAAAATGAAATTGCTTTGCAACACTTAATATCTCTACAAAGTAAGGTGGCTGAGTGGAGATAGCGATGACTCATCTGCAAGAGAGACTTTAGGGCGATCGCAGATTTGCGGCCAGCGGTAAGCGTTTTAGCAGCGCAATCTAGCTTTTAGACGATGGAAGCAGCCGCACTTGCTTTCTAGACTGAAAGACGTTCAATTTTTTTCTGATAAAAGCGGCTTTACTACGTGACTTATATCTCACTTTTGCTAATTCTGGGGCTGCTTTTGCTGGTGGTGACGCTGGGATCTGGCTGGATTGCTCGCCTGCCCTTTTCCTACGCCATTCTTTACCTAGTGGTCGGTATTGCTTTGGGACCACAGGGAACAGGCTGGATTGCCCTGCGGCCCGATGCTGAACTCATAGAGCGCCTCACCGAGTTTGTCGTCATTGTCTCGGTCTTCGGCTGTGGTCTGAAGATGAACCGCCCCCTGAAACCCTGGGCCTGGCAGTCAACAGCACGGCTGATTGGCTTTTTAATGCCGCTGTCAATCGTGGCGATCGCATTTGCCAGTCACTGGCTGCTGAAGCTGGACTGGGGGGCGGCTATTTTACTAGGAGCCTGCTTGGCCCCGACCGATCCGGTATTGGCCTCAGAGGTGCAGATGGAAAACCCTGACGATGGCGATGAGCTGCGGTTTGGCCTTACCTCGGAAGGAGGGCTGAACGACTCCCTAGCCTTTCCGTTTGTTTATTTTGGCATCTACTGGCTGACGAAGGGCAACTGGCAGGACTGGTTTACCCAGTGGGTAGCAGTTGACCTAATTTGGGCGATCGCGGCGGGGATTGGGATGGGAATAGGCGTAGCTAAGGCGATCGCCTGGATTGACGGCAAGCTGCAGCAGCAGCGCCCAGCAGATGACCTGATGGAAGATTTGCTAGCGCTGAGCGCGATTTTGCTGACTTACTCGCTGACGGAGCTGGTCAACGGCTATGGCTTCTTGGCTGTCTTTGTTGCCGGCATCACGATTCGCCGCAACGCCCACTGTGACCCCGGTAAGCGTTTAGCCCAGCTTGAATTCACCGAACAGATTGAAAAGCTATTGGAGGTCGCCACCATCTTGCTGCTGGGGTCGCTGCTGCAGTTTTCTTCCCTAGTACGCTACGGCTACGATGGCTTGATTATTACCGCAGTCCTGCTGTTCTTTGTCCGGCCTATCGGTGCCTGGCTCAGCTTTTTAGGCTGCCGCTTGCCCAAGGCAACCCGGCGACTGGTAGGCTGGTTTGGCATTCGCGGTATTGGCTCAATCTACTACCTGACCTATGCGCTGGGCCATGACATTGGCAGCGCTGTGTCAGAGCGGCTTTCATGGATTATCTATATTGTGGTGACTGTTTCTATCGTGCTGCATGGTATCAGTGCCACACCGCTGATGCAGTGGTACAAGAATCGCCGTCCCGGTCAGGCAGTTTCTGAATCTAGTTAAGCCGTTGCCAGTACCTGGATTAGGTGATATCCAAGGCATCCGCAATGTCTTGACAGACATTGCTGAAACGATTGGGCGGCTGGATTGACAGTATGGCACCGCCGTCTTTCACTAGAGGCCAACCAGGTGCATTCTGAAGCCTGATACCAGAGCCAATCAACTTAAACCAGTGCAGTCGGCGCAGCAGGATTTGCCAACACCAATCGCGCCGTTTTCTGCGCTGCCGGAAACTGCTCGGTTGCTGCCGCTAGGTGCTTGAGCAGCGTCGCCTTCGGCAGCGGCCCCTGAATATGATCCCAGGGTAAAACCTGCTGGGGTTCCCAATCTTGATGCACGTAAAACTCTAGGGGCGGTATCTGCCCTTTCAGCTCCTTGAAGGCGCGGCGATAGCTGCCTAGGGACTCGCCATAGTGCCGTACCAGCAGCAGCAGCTTAGAAAGGCGGCGATCGCCTCTGGAAATTAGAGTCTGGATCACCGACCAGCTATAGCTTTCTGGGCGAAAGTCAATACCGCGCGATCGCAGTTGTTTTTGCAACAGCTTTAGTCGCTTCTCGGCCTCTCGGTTAACGCCAAACCACTGAAACGGCGTGTGAGCCTTGGGCACAAAAGTGCTACAGCCCAGAGTCAGCCGCAGACCGGGAGCCGCCTTTTTCAGCCGCTTCATCATCTCCACCGTCAGATCGAGATCCGCTGCCTCTTCCCCCGGAATCCCCACCATGCCGTAGAGTTTGACGGCGCTCAGCCCTCCGGCTTTAGCATTGACTGCCGCTGCCACAATTTCGTCATTGTCTAGCTTCTTGTTGATAATCTGCCGCAGCCGCTCTGAACCGCTCTCAACGGCGATCGTGATCGATCGCGTGTCATGCTTTACCAAAGTTGCCGCCAGCTTCTGGTTCACCGTCCCTGTCCGCACCGAAGCAATACTCAAGCGCACATCGTCATACTCTGGCTGGTTGAGATAGTCCAGCAGCGCCTCAAACTCAGGATGCTGAGTCACAGAAGCGCCCAGCAGTCCTAGCCGCCGCGTCACGCTCAGTCCCCGCTCGATCGCCGGTATCAGCGAACCTTCCAAGCTGGCAGTGCGAAACGGCAGCGTCAGATAGCTAGCTAAGCAAAAGCGGCACATCTCCGGACAGCTCCGCACCACCTCTACCATATAGATGTTTTCCCAAGCGGCCTGCTCCGTGACAACAGTTGAAGCTGAAAGCACGTTGCCGCGATAGGTTTGCTTCTGCACCTGGGCAGGCACCTCTGCGATCGCCCCAATTGCCGCCACCGGGCCATCGGCGCTAGCGTAGCTCACCTCGTACAGGCTGGGCACATAGACCCCCGGTACCTGGGCTAAATGCAGCCGTTGACGCTGGCGATCGGCGTGGCGTACCTGCTGATAAGCATCTATGAACTCGTCTAACAGCGTTTCCCCATCCCCTAGCAAAATCAGGTCAAAAAAGTCGGCAAAGGGTTCTGGGTTAGCCGTCAGCACGGGGCCACCGCCGAAAATGAGGGGATGGTCCTCCTGTCGTTCGGCAGCGAGTAACGGTACCTGTAGCTGCTCCAGCAGCGCCAAAATATTGACATAGTCCAGTTCCCAGGAGACGGAAAAGCCGACTAGCTCTGGTTGGGGGGGCAAAGACTGGCTAGCATCCGTAAACAGACGCCCGACCTGCAGGTCGCTCCGTTGGGCCAGAGTCGCCCATACAAGCTGATAGCCCAAGCTGGTGATGCCGACACTGTAGGTATTAGGAAAACCAAAAATGACCGGAACGGCTTTGGCGTTCGGAACGGCAGGGGTAAACAGCAGCCGCTCAGCGGCAAAATCAGCAGTAGACACGGTTGAAGCAGGCGATTTTTGAGAGTTTGGTACCCCTTCAGGCTAACACTTGGTCCAAAATGAATTAAGGCTGTTTGATGCCTGCGATCGCCTTGTCCAGTGCCTAGCTGCCACAGCTTATATCAAGCTGACCAAAGCCTCCAGCAGCATTTGGTTCTGAGCTGGCGTCCCTACCGTAATCCGCAGCTTGTCAGCTAGCCCTGGCTGATCGAAATAACGCACCAAAACTCCCCGCTGCTTTAGGGCCGCCTGCAAGTAGGCCGCATTTCCCGCTGGCGGCGCTGACAGCACAAAATTGCCCTGAGACTCCAGCACTGCAAATCCCAGATTCTTGAGATCTAGCGTCAGCTGAGCGCGAGCGGCTTTTACCTTTGCCGCGCAGGCATTTTTGTAAGCCTGATCCTGCATGGCAGCGGTGGCAACCTGCGTGGCGATCGCGTCGATGTTATAGCTGTCTTTCACCTTAAATAAGCCGGCCAGTAGCGAAGGTTGAGCAACTCCAAATCCCAGCCGCAACCCGGCCAGGGAATAACCTTTTGATAGCGTGCGTAATACAATTACGTTCTCAAATTCATGCACCAACGGCAGAGCCGAACTTTCAGCAAAATCCACATAGGCTTCATCAACCACCAGGACACCCGCCAGCTGGGCTGCCAGTTCTCGCAATTGGGTCAGCGGTACAACATGCCCAGAGGGGCTGTTGGGCGAAGCAATGAACGTCACTGCCCCTTGGGCCGCAACTAGGGCCTCTAGGGGAAGCTGAAAATTCTCGCCATAGGGCACTTCAATTGCTGTCGCCGGATGCAGCGCCGCCAGTGTGCGGTAGAGCACATAGGTCGGCATGGGGTAAACGACTGGGCGATCGCCTCCCTCAGCACAGGCGCGAATAATCACGTTTAGCAGCTCATCACTGCCGTTGCCCACAATCACCCAGTCCGGCGGCACGGCCAAAACTCGGCTCACCGCCTGACAAAAAGATTTAGCGTAGGGATCCGGGTAGCGCCGCAGCCATTCGCTATCGAGCGATCGCAGTACCTGAATGGCCTGAGGGGAGGGCGGATAAGGATTTTCGTTGGTGTTGAGTTTGAGAAAAGGGGTCCCAGGCTTGGGCTGCTCGCCGGGAATGTACCCAGAGGTGGCGTCAATAGCAGGGCGAAAGTAACTCATAATCAGTCTGGCAGCACGTAGGCAGGCAGGTCTTGCAAATCGGCGAGANTATCTTTCGCCTCAAGCAGAACGGTGATGCCCTCTCAGCCCAGCTCCAGTTTAAAGATCGCATCATTGCCATGATGGCTCACGATTTGCGCAATCCTTTGACAGCCGCTTCCATTGCCATTGAGACATTGGAACTGGGCTATGGCAATCCCGAACGGGCTTCTCAGCTCACGCCTAAGCTAACGACGCAGCTTTTGTGTCACGCTAAGACGCAAATTCGCGCGATCGATCGCATGATTACGGATATTCTGCAGGCAGCTAAGGGCGCTTCCGCAGAACTGCAAATGCAGCCACAGCCTTTGCAGCTCAAGGGGCTATGCTTGGAGGTGCTGGATTCTCTGAGCAATAAGCTAGACGCCAAGCAGCAAAGGATTACCACTGATATTCCTCAGGATTTGCCCCGGGTCTATGCCGATCGGCTGCAAATCCGCCGGGTAATTACCAACCTTATCGATAACGCTATCAAGTACACCCCCGCAGGCGGGCGGATTGATGTGTCGGCGCTGCACCGCACTACGCAAAAAGTACAGGTCAGCGTTCACGATACTGGTCCAGGTATTCCCAATGAAAATCGGGAGCGAATTTTTGAAGAAAGCTTTCGGCTACAGCGCGACCATGAGCAAGATGGCTATGGTCTGGGGCTGGCGCTTTGCCAGCGGATTATTCGGGCTCACTACGGTCAAATTTGGGTAGACGCGCTGTCAAACCAGGGCAGCTATTTTCACTTCACCCTGCCCGTTTACCGCGAATAGCGATCATCGCCCTCTGCCGGAGGCAGGTTAGCCTGCTCGCTGCCTGAAATCATCTGAGACTTCATGGCCGCTAGCTCAGCTTCGACATCGCTGCCGCCTTCTAAAGCCGCAAACTGAGCTTCTAAACTATCCGTATTTAGCTCAGCGATCGCCTCTGACTGGGCTTCTAACTGATGTACCCGGTCCTCCATGCGCTCAAAGGCCGCGATCGCCCCGGTGGGTGCATTCTGTCCCAGCATTTCGTTAATCTTCTGAGACGCCTGCGCCGATCGCGCTCTAGCAATGTACATATCTTTTTTAGTGCGGGCTTCGGCCAGCTTCGATTCCAGCGTCCGCATATTGTCTTTGAGCTGGGTGACGATACCCGCCTGCTGCTCTAGCTGCGCCTTCATGGAGCTAGCGGTCTCCAGGTAGGCTTTGCGCCGTGTGAGGGCTTCGCGTGCCAGTCCTTCTTCGCCTTTTTGCAAGGCTAGCTGCGCCCGGTTGTACCACTCACGCGCTGTTGAGTCGGCCTGCGCCTGCTGCCGTTCGGTGCGCTTTTGCGTGGCGATCGCCTGCGCCACTGCCTGCCGAAGCTGAATCAGGTCTTCCTGCATGTCAGCTACAGCCTGTTCCAGCATTTTTTCTGGATCTTCTGCACCGCCGATCCAGCTATTGACGTTGGCGCGAAATAATCGGCTAATGCGATCCAGCAAACCCATTATTCTTGTCTCCACAAACTGAAAGCCCCTACTGCTTAGAAGCATAGCAAGCAGGCTTCAGACTTAACAGCTTCCTAGGGTCAATCTTCCCTGACGCTGGCCGAGATTCCCTGTGACTGTAAATTCTCCGCCAAACTCTCAGCCGCTTCAGCACTGTTAAATGCGCCCATTTGAATCCGGGCCCCCTCAGAGAAGTTGCGCACATAGGCATCTTCGACTGCAGTTCGGGCCGCAGAAAGCGACTGATCGCCGGTGTAGTCTGTCACCACATAATAATTGACTGGAGCTGATGTGCTGCTGGGCGCGGGAGCAGCGGCTGCCGTAGCGGCAGACTGGGGAGCAGGCCGCCGTGCGGGGGCGGCTGGGGCAGGCTGAGGAGCCGGTCGGGCCGGAGCCGCAGGTCGGGCTGGTGGCGGTGGGGCAGGCCGCGCCGTAGCTGCCCTGGGAGCTGGACTGGTTGGAGGAGCAGCCGCAGTGACCGGAGCAGTTGCAGTTGCCGCTGCTGATGGTGACTGAGCGGCTGGAGCTGTCGCGGTAGGGGTGGGCGCTGGCTGGGTCGCGGCTGTTGAGGCAGGACTGAGCGGCACAGCGGCGTTCGTCTCCAAAGTACTGAGCGTATTTAAATTAAGCTCAACAAACTCTTGCGACGATAGATCTGGTCCTAGGGAGTGGAACGTAGCGTCAGAAGCCTCTAGATTATCAGCGTTTGTCAGCTCAGCGTCAACGTCTCCTGCCGTAGATGTCGCTGATAGCCGTTTGAGCAACGGTATGTGGCTAATGGCAGTGGGGTTAGTCAACACGTAGCCTAGTCCAGCGCTGCCCACCAGCAGAAGCGCCAGAGAACCTACCCCCAAAGGGGTAGCCCAGTTATCCAGCCAAGTGCTGTCAGATGGGGCTGCTGCTGACTCATCTGCCGTACCGTCTGCGGCTAAGCTCTGTAAGAGCGCTTCAGAAGAGGCTAGATAGCCTTCTGGGCTGAGATCGTGCTGAGAAGCTAAGGCCGTAACGGATTCGTCCCCTTCTATGTCGCTGGGCGCAGCGATCGCTGGAAAGCTTGCTTCAGCCTCGGTTTCTGCCGCTGCCGGGTTCGGTGTCCGTGGTGGGGGCGGAGGCGGAATATTAACAGCCCCCGAAATAGTCGGTGTAGCCTGGGAAGGACTGCTTTCTGTCGGCTTAACGGTGATCAAATCCAAAGGTCTTTGACTTTTGACCTTTAATCGCCGGGGCAGCGGTGCGGGATGGCCCTGGCGCTGCCGCCGATAGCGGGTGAGTTCTTCATCCAAGGTAATATTAAGGCTACCTAAAGCACTCTGCAGCGGTGCTTTGAGTTCAGTCGCTGCTCCCTTAAGCTCTGACTGACTGGCTGGGGAACGTTTTGGCATAGTGTGTGAACCTCCCGTGATTAGCCTCACTCGCAGACTACAGCCTAAATGCGCAAGTAAAGTGTTTCAAATTACAGCTAGCACCCGGATACAGCATAGGCTACATCACTTTATTTCACATATCTCAAATTTGCTATGAATAAACTAAGCAATTCCTTTAAATCTGCTGATCTGAAAGTGGAATTAGCTTTCCTGATAGGGCCGTGGCTATGACGTTCCAATCCCTCGACCAGCTAGTCAATCAGCTACAGCGGCAAAAAAATTGGCGCGTCCAGCAGCAGTTTAGACGCCTCACCGAAGTTTGGCCCGACATTGTCGGTGTTGCAGTCGCCCGCCAGACTCGCCCTGTCGGCATCACCCGCTATCAGGTTCTGCGCGTGGCCACTGCTACCCCTGCCTGGTCACAGACGCTGATTTTCGAGCGTCATCGTATTTTACAAAAGTTGAACCAACAACTGGCCCTGAAGCTAACCGATATCCGATTTTCTGTTGCCCAATGGCATACTGACCAAAAACTAGAGGCGATCGCCCCGGCTTCCCAGGCCTTACAACAGCATCCCAGCTTTATTAAAACCAATATTGACCCCTCTCATGTTCCCGCTGCCGCTAGCCAAGAACCTATCGCCGCCTTCGAGCGCTGGGCCGGGTTGCGGCAGCAGCAGACCCGTCACTGTCCCCTTTGCCCGCAGTGTCAGTGTCCTACGCCGCCTGGAGAACTGAAACGCTGGTCAGCCTGCGCTCTCTGCGCCGCTAAGCACTGGTAATGTTTGCTTAAACAAGAGTCGGCATAATCTAGCTTGAATCTGTCAAGAGCTACGTTGGCCCATAGAATGCGAGGGCCCAAAGTAACGCTTAGCTGGATTCGATAATTTCTTCGGCCTGGTGGGCGATCGCTCGAAGCTGATCTAGCGTATTGGCGTCTGGCTGCTGCCACAGTCCTCGCTGATGAGCTTCCACTAGCCGTTCGGCCATATCTCGTAGCGCCCAGGGATTTTTTTGCGCCACAAACGTCTGCACCTCAGAGTCAAGCACATACGCTTGCGCTACTCCCTGATACATGTAGTCTTCAACGCAGCGGGCCGTTGCGTCATAGGCAAATAGATAGTCCACCGTTGCCGCCATCTCAAACGCGCCTTTATAGCCGTGTCGCATCACCCCGGCAATCCACTTGGGATTGACTACCCGGGAGCGATAGACGCGAGCAATTTCAGCCCGGAGCGATCGCACTTTGGGATTTTCCGGCAGGGCGTGATCGCCAAAGTAAACCTGGGGATTCTGGCCCTGGGCTACGCGCACCGCTGCCGTTAGTCCGCCCTGAAACTGATAGTAATCATCAGAATCAAGCAGATCGTGTTCGCGGTTGTCTTGGTTATGTAGCACCACCTGCATTTGCCCTAGGCGCTGCTGAAAAGCAGCCGGGGCCGATCGCCCTTCGGCTTGGCGGCTATAGGCATAGCTGCTCCAGTTGATATAGGCGCGGGCCAGATCAGCGTCTGTCGTCCAGTTTTGGGCCTCAATGAGTCCCTGCAGCCCCGCCCCGTAGGCCCCCGGCTTGGAGCCAAAAATGCGGTAGCGCGATCGCGCCTCGGCCTGCTGCGGATCGAGTCCTTGTCGCTGCCAAAACTGGGTTTCCTGGGCTGTCTGCGCCGCCAGCGGATTTTGAGTGGCAGGTTCATCTAGGGAGGCGATGGCGCTGACGGCCTGATCGAACAGGTCAATCAAATTGGGAAAAGCATCGCGGAAAAAGCCAGAAATTCGCAGCGTCACATCTACTCTGGGCCGCCCCAGCAGCGACAGCGGCAAAATCTCAAAATCCACTACGCGGCGAGAGGGGCCATCCCAGACCGGGCGCACTCCCATCAGCGCTAGAGCCTCAGCGATGTCATCGCCACCGGTGCGCATGGTAGCTGTACCCCAAACGGAAAGACCGAGCGTTTGCGGATATTCGCCGTTGGTTTGGACATAGTCCTCAACTAGCACCTCAGCGGCCTTACGGCCCACATCCCAGGCGCTTTCGGTTGGAATGGCCCGAATATCTACTGAGTAGAAGTTGCGCCCGGTCGGCAGGACATCAGGGCGGTTGCGGGTGGGCGCGCCAGCAGGGCCACTTGGAACGTAGCCGCCGCTGAGGCCGTGCAGCAGGTGGGTGATCTCCTGTGGGGTCTGCTGCAGGCGGGGTAGGATCTGGGTATGGATCCAGGCGAGTTCGGCCTCAAGGGCAGAAGCGGGCTGGCCGTCAGCGGAGTCGAATGGGGAAGAGAAAGGAGATGCTAAGAGAGCGTCGATGAGATGGGCTGCCTGGTGTTCGATCTGTTCGATGACATCGGCGTAGGTGCGGCAGTTTTTAAGCAGAGGAGCGCGCGCGATCGCGGCTGGCTCAGGCGTATAGGGCCTAGCGGGATCAGCGGTGAGGGGATCGAGATCGAGCTGCCAAGACTGGGCGATCGCTCTGGTGAGTCCTAGGCGATCGCGGCTAGGATGACGGGCGATGGCAATAATCAGGTCACGGAGCTGCCGCGCCTGGGGGCACTGGCCGAAAATATGCAGGCCGTCGCGGATCTGGGCTTCTTTGAGGTTGCAGAGATAGGTGTCGAGCTGGGGTAGAAGTTGGGGAAGGGCGGTAGATGCCGACATGGGCGGAGAGGGCCTATCGCCAGCGGCGTCAGCCGGAGCGGTGGAAGAAGTGGGTTGAAAAATAGCAAGATTAGGATCTTGGAGCAGGTGAGTGGTTTGGAGCAGCTTGAGCAGGCGATCGCTAATGATGGGAAGGCGATTCGGATCGAGGGATTGAGCTTCGTAATATTCGTCTACCAGGGCTTCGAGCTGCTGCAGCGGGCCGTAAAGTTCGGCGCGGGTCATGGGGGGCGTCAGATGATCGAGAATCACCGCTTGAGCGCGGCGTTTGGCCTGAGCGCCTTCGCCGGGATCGTTGACAATGAAAGGATAGAGGTGTGGCAGGGGGCCAAAAGCAGCTTCAGGGTAGCAGTTGCAAGTCAGGCCAACGCCTTTACCAGGGAGCCACTCCAAGTTGCCATGCTTGCCCACATGCACCATTGCCTGTGCCCCAAACTGATGTCGTAGCCAAAAGTAAAAGGCTAAATAGTCGTGGGTAGGGGCTAAATCGGGGGCGTGATAGTTAAGCGATGGATCCTGGTCATAGCCGCGACTAGGCTGAATCCCAATGAAGACATGGCCAAGCTGTAGGCCAGGGATGGGGTAGACGGATGCAGCCGCGGAGACAATTTTGCCCCCGTTCGCTGTGGTTTTCTGGTTCTGGTCAGCCTGAGCCGCGCGATCGCCCCAGGCAGCTAAATGCTTGTTCTTGCTGCCTTCGTCTTTCTTGCCCTCATCTTCTCCATTTCCCCATCGTTCACCTACCCCCTGTCGTACAGCCGCCGATAACTGCTGGAAATATTGCCCATAGGTTTTGACCGTCAGAGATTGCGGCACCGGGCGTAGGTGATGGCCTTCGGGATCATTGGTGACGGTGGCGGTAAGCCACTGAATTAGCTCATCGCCGGATTGGGGTAGGCGAGGAATGGCGTATCCGGCTGCTTGCAGGGCTTTCAGAATTTCAACGCAGCTTTGGGGGGTGTCGAGGCCGACGCCGTTGGCGAGGCGACCGTCGCGGGTGGGATAGTTGGCCAGGATGAGGGCGATACGGCGCTGGGCTGGGGGGGTGGTGCGCAAGGCGATCCAGTTGGCGGCAAGAGCGGCGATGAAGTCAATGCGATCGCCCACAGGCTCATAGGCCACAACATCGGTTTCTAGTCCTGGATGACGCTGCTGCACGGCCTTAAAGGAAGCGGTACGGGTGATGATGCGGCCATCTACTTCCGGAAGGGCCACGTTCATGGCAATGTCGCGGGGAGATAGCCCCTGTGGGTTAGCCTGCCAGCGCTCGTAGGTGCCGCCGCTGAGAATCACCTGCAGAACGGGAACGTCGAGCTGCTGCCAGAGGTGGAGATTGGGTAAAGCCGCAGTGAGTTTAGCCACAGAAAAGCTGGTGGTGTTTAACAGAAGATCAATGCCGGGAGCGGCTTCAGGCTGGAGCAGGCTGAGCAGTTCGGCCTGGACATCAGGATCTTGGAGCGAAGAGATATAGACAGGTTGGGGCTGAATTTGGCGATCGCTGAGCGCCTGACAGAGCGCCTCAATCGGGGCCAGGTTTCCGGCTAAATAATGAGAGCGATAGAATAAAATGGCGGCTCGCGGCCAGTCCTTTTGTTTGTCCTGCAGGTCGGTAGGAATGCTAGAACGCCAGTTGTAAAGGCCGACTTTGGCGATGGTTTGCGGCGATGGCGGTTTATAGTCAGTGCCAAAATAGCGATCGCTCAAAGACTGCAAGCCCCACTGCCAGTTATCGCTGCCACCTTCGGTGAAATACTGCCAGAGCTGATTGACTACGGCTAGAGGCGCAGTAGAGTGGCTCATTAAATCGATATCGGGGCGATCGTCGCCGGGAATGACAATCAGCGCTGCTCCTGACTGCTGCACCGTTTGCTTGACCACTTCTAGGCCGTAAGACCAGTAGGCCCGTCCCCCCAGCAGGCGTAGAATGACGACCTGGGCTGCAGCAATCACGGTGTCAGCATAGGTATCAATTGAGAGCTGCTGCTGAAGCTGCAGCAGATTGGCAATCCGCAGAGCCGGGAAACTCGCTGGCAGACGCGGTAGGACGTTGGCTAGGGTTTGAATATCGGTGTCGGCGGCGCTAAGGAACACTACCGGGGCCGGGGTCTGCTCGACAAAAATGACGCCTTCTGCAGTGGGATCCCAGCCGCCAGGGGTCGTCGCTAAACGGTGCATTGAGTCAAATCTGAAGGAACTATTGTCTTCACGCAGGTTTGTGAAAATAGAAAGCTAGGATGATCCCTAAGCCCCAACTTACTCTAGCTTGAACAGTCAGTTCACCATTGGCTAAAACCTCAGCAACCTAGCACGTAAGCTTTGGGGGATTGCAGAACCTTGATGCCTGGGCTGAAGTCTGTGCTCAACAGAGCTGCCTCAAGCGGATAAGTTAGCTCTCTTCAATCGACAATCATCTTGAACATTTCTGTTTCCGCAGCCACCTATCTTTGTTTGGCACCTCATGCCTAGCTTTTTAGATCCGCTTCCCTGCTACAAACTTCCCCTAGCCGTTTTCAGTGAACTGCACCGCCTAATTTTAGACAAGGGAACCCAGACTGAGGCTTTTGTCATCACCGATGCTAGAGTCGTGGCTGCCAAATTGGCCCAGACCGACGTACAGCGATTCGTTTTGAGCATCTCCTCAAGTATGCAGGTGTTGTTAGTGGGGCAATTGCCGCAGACCTCTAGTTTGTCAGGCGATCGCCGCTGCCAAGTTGGGCTAACTTTTGAGCCAGTGGCGATCGCTAATTTTCTCAATCAGCTAGGGGAGCTTGTGCCTGACGATGAGGCGCTGCAGGAAAGATTGCGCCTAGCTCGACCGCTGCTACAGAGCGGCCTGAATCAAGACTACGGCGATCTAGCTTTGCAGCTCCTACAGCAGGCAGTGGCGATCGCCCCGTCAATAGACACACCGACGGCACAACCCCACGTTTGTCAGCCCGTACAGGCCGCCCTTGACCAGCAGCTCGAAAAAAGTTTGCTGCTCAATCAGGTAGTGAATAAAATTCGGCAGTCGCTGGAGCTGCCAGTGATTTTGGAAACAACCGTAGCTCAGGTGCGGCGGTTTCTCCAAAGCGATCGCCTGGTAATTTATCAGTTTGAAAATGCAGCGAGCGAAGCTGTTGAAAATCTGACCCTGATGCCAGCCGCGCCATTAGCAGCCGCATCTACCAGCGAGGCGCGTCGTTCAGGACTGGTCACTTACGAGTCTCGCATTTCAGAGCAGCTACCTTCTGTCATCAATCAGTCGGAAGCAGACTGCTTCCACGATTGGCCCAGCAGCAGTCACCAACAATACGAGCAGGGTATTCCTACGGTTGTTAACGATGTGCAAAAGACCTATCAGGCGTCGCCCTGCCTTTTAGCTTTTTTAGAAAAGATACAGGTTAAGTCAAAGCTAATTGCGCCAATTTTGGTCAGAGGCAAACTTTGGGGGCTACTCATCGCTCACCAGTGCCGCGAGACTCGCTACTGGCAGCCCTGGGAGGTTGAGTTTCTGCAACACATCGCTGCGCACCTAGCCGTTGCCATCTCTCAGGCCCAGCTCTACCAGCAGCTCCAGCAGCAAAAACGAACCCTAGAAGCCAGGGTAGTCGAGCGTACCCAAAATCTTCATGATGCTCTAATTGCCGCCCAGTCTGCTAGCCGAGCTAAAAGTGAGTTCCTAGCAACGATGAGCCATGAGTTACGGACGCCGCTGACCTGCATTATTGGTATGTCTGCTACCTTGCTGCGCTGGTCTATTGGCGACTTGAGTCCACGACAGCGCAGCTATCTAGACACTATCCATGCCAGTGGGGCTCACTTGCTCAGCGTCATCAACGATATCTTAGAAGTCTCTAAGATTGAGTCTGGGCGCATGGCCTTAGATATCAGCGAGTTTTCCCTTTCAAGCTTAGTGCGTCAAAGCCTAGAAGGGTTTCAAGAACAGGCTCAGCAAAAGCAAATTCAGCTGATCAGCGATTTGAAGATTCCGGCCAGTCAGGATCTATTTATGGCCGATCCGCGACGGCTGAAGCAGATTTTGCAGAACTTACTCAGCAATGCCATCAAATTTACGCCCGTAGAGGGCAGTGTCAAGCTACGGCTGCGCTTTGAACAACAAGCGGCTGTTTTCCAAGTCGAAGACACGGGCATTGGCATTCCCGATTCGCAACATGCCCTGCTGTTTGAAAAATTTCAGCAGCTCGAAAATACGCGCCACCGTCAGTATCAGGGAACTGGCCTTGGACTAGCGCTCACTAAACAGCTCGTAGACTTACATGGTGGCTCAATCAGCGTCCAGTCACGAGTAGGCAGCGGCTCTATCTTTACCGTGCGTTTGCCGCGCCAGGTGCCAAGATCGTCTAAAGCAGAACTAGCCCAGCAGCTTAGTCACTCTTCTGAGCCAGTGACGGGCCGAGTTGTTTTGGTCGAAGAGCAAGAGGAAGTCGCTAGCGTCATTTGCGACATGCTCACAGCCGCAGACTATCAGGTGATTTGGCTGGTTGATGGGTCGCAGGTAGTCGAGCAGATAGATTTGCTCCAGCCTAGAGCCGTCATCATCAACCTGCAGCTCACCAGCGCTAACGGCCAGCAAATTATTAACAGTCTGCGGCGCTACACGGCAGCCCATCACACCCGAATTCTGGCGATAACTGCTGATCCCGGTTTAGAAACCACTGTTATACCGCAAACCGGAATTGATCAGATGATTGTTCAACCTATTGACCCTGAGAAGCTGTTGGCTACTGTCAATGCTCTGATGAGCCAAACGACTGCCAAGCCGCTTACGGATGCCTGAAAATCTTATCCCTACAAGCAAAGCAAATTTGCCTTAGTTCAAACGGGCTCTAAGTTTACCTGTTATTTAGGCAATACTCAAAAATCTTTTGAATTTAGCCAAGCACAAAGCCCATGATGAGAGTCGAACTCATGACCTCACCCTTACCAAGGGTGTGCTCTACCACTGAGCTACATGGGCCTACCGTGGTGGGCCGGGCTGGATTCGAACCAGCGTAGGCGTAGCCAGCGGATTTACAGTCCGCCCCCATTAACCACTCGGGCACCGACCCGCCCATCCACGGATACTGATAGTAACATAAAGCCTCCCCCGCATGTAAACCAAAATTCTAATTTTGCCTCTATTTTGGGCGAGAGGGCTGCTGCCTGGAAAGGGGCCAGCTTTTTAGGCTTCGTATTTTTCGTAGGCCGCTACAATCCGCTGCACTAGGGGGTGACGTACCACGTCCGCCTTGGTCAGTTGGCAAAAGGAGATGCCCTCGACCCCCGCTAAGATCTTGTGGGCGATCGCCAAGCCGGACTGCTGATTTTGGCCCAGGTCGGTTTGTGTAACATCGCCAGTCACGGCCATGCGGGAGCCAAAGCCTAGGCGAGTCAGCACCATTTTCATCTGAGCTGGCGTGGTATTTTGAGCTTCGTCTAAGATGACAAAGGCATTGTTAAGGGTGCGGCCACGCATATAGGCCAGCGGGGCCACCTCAATCACGCCGCGCTCCATGAGGGAGGGAATCTTTTCCGGATCAAGCAGCTCGTGCAGGGCATCATAGAGCGGGCGCAGATAAGGATTCACCTTCTGCTGCAAATCACCGGGTAGAAACCCTAGCCGTTCCCCGGCTTCCACCGCCGGTCGCGTCAAAATCAGGCGCTCGTATTCGTTATTCATTAGCGCCTGCACGGCTACCATCGCCGCCAGAAAGGTTTTGCCGGTGCCGGCTGGCCCAACGCAAAAAACTAAGTCGCGCGATCGCAGGGCTTCAATATACTGGCGCTGGCGAAAGGTTTTGGCCCGAATGACTTCGCCTCGGCGGGTACGGGCGATCGCATCTCGGTAGAGCGAAGACAGCTCGTCTGTCCGCTGGGTGTTGAGGGCTTGCTTGGCCGTAAGAATATCGGTCGAAGTGACGCTTTGATCACTGCCCCAAAGGGGTTCCAAGGCACTCACCAGCCGCCGACAAAGATCGACGGTTTTCTCAGTGCCGGTAATAAGTAAGTCTTGGCCCCTCAGAATAAGCGTTGCCCCTGTCTGCCGGGCCAGAAGTTTGAGGTTCTCTTCCTGCGGCCCTGCTAAAGCGATCGCGCTTTCGGCAGTTGGCAGCGTGAGCGTGAAGGTGTGTGCCATAAGCGGGCTAGAGCCAGGTTTCTGAATAGAAAGCAACAGCCCCGACAGAATCGAGGCTGTATCAGTGCTTTTAAGAGTTTTTGAGAAATATTGAAGGTCTTCAGGGCAGCTTTACTTTTTAGGGCGAGGAGGACGCGATCGCGATGAACGCTGGGGACGCGGCGAGCTGCTACCCTCCCGCTCTGGGCGATCGCCGCCCTCACCGTAAATTTCTAAATGAGCCTGCAGCCCAGAAAGCTGAGCCATCGCCTTGATCACAGTCCGAATAGCCTGAATATTACGGCCCCCGCGACCAAAAACGCGCCCGCGATCGGCCCCATCAAACGCAATCCGAATCCATAGGCGAGAACGATTAGCGCGGTACTCACAGTCCACGCTCAAATCAGTGGACGCCTCTAAGAAAGGAGAAACTAAGAACCGAACGACTTCCGCAAAATCAGGCTCGTTCTGAGCTGCCACAGATGACTCTAAATTAGGCGCGGACTTGCTCGAAGACATTGGCTTTTTCCAAA
>JAAHIC010000399.1 GCA_010671965.1 Leptolyngbya sp. SIO4C5 | reverse complement strand
ACTGGCCCTGCCAGGTAACCGTTTGGTGGAGCAGCTGCTGGGTAAAGAGAGTTTTAATCGCTTTCAGGTCAGCCGCTGTCAGCGAGTTGGCGAGGCGATCGCCATAGCTAGGTCGTCCCTCTGACCCAGGCTGAAACCAGCGGTCAAGCATTTGAGGGGAAATATAGAGATCAATCGCCGTCGGCTGAATTTCAGTTGTGGCCTTTAACTTAGCCGTCTGTAAGTCGCTTAGCAAATCGGCTTGAAACGCTTCATAGCTAGGTTCGTGGGCGTAAAAGGCTGCTTCCGCAGCTATGAGTTTCTGATAAAGCGCCGCCTCAATCCGATCGGCAGATAGCAGGCCGTAAAAGCGCTGTCCGGCCTGCGGTAAGTTCTCTACCAGCACTAAACGTCCTTGGGGGGCTAGGCGCTGAGCCATCTGCTGCAGGAAAACAGCGCGATCGCCCACGTGCCTCAGCACGTTACGCCCCACAATCCGATCAAACTGGATCGCCTCCTGAGCGAGGGCAGCTAGGGGATTGGCAGCCTGAGCCTGGAGCACTTTGGGGCGGTTCAGTTCAGCCAGTGCCTGCGCCTGTTCCTGCAGCGCTTGCGTATCGGTTGAATGGTAGGTCAGGGCGTAAACGCCCCCCTCCGGCACCTGTCGCAGGGCTTCCCAGGTGAGCAACCCACTAGCGGCATTGAGATTGAGGACGACGTGGTGCCGCTGGAGCTGAGCCAGTGCAAATAGGCGATCGCGGATCTGAGCTAGGCGATCGCCTGCCTGAGCCAAGCTGCGCTGCAGCCAGCGATCTTGAGCGGCATTGGGCGGGCTATAGGTCAAAATTTCGGGCAGAGCGTTCTCGGTGAGAGCGGCGAGCTGGGCTTCCCGGCGGCGGGCCACCTGAGTTTGAATCGTGCCTTCATAGCCCTGAGCCGATGGCTGATAGAAAATCTGCCCCTGCAGGCTGCTGGGCAAATACTGCTGGGCTACCCAGTGGTCGCGGTAGGCGTGGGGATAGAGATACCCCTGACCGTGGCCGAAGCCTTTTTTGTCCCGGCTGGCGTCACGCATCGGGTTAGGGACATCGGGCTGCTGGGCTTGTTCAACGGCGGCGAGGGCATCGAAAAAGCCCATAACGCTGTTGGATTTGGGGGCGGTGGCTAAATACAGAGTTGCCTGGGCCAGCGGATAGCGCCCCTCCGGCATCCCCACCCGGTCAAAGGCGGCGGCGCAGCTTGCCACCACCGTCACCGCCTGGGGGTCGGCCAGTCCCACATCTTCGCTGGCTAGAATCAGCAGGCGGCGAAACAGAAAGCGCGGATCTTCCCCGGCATAGACCATCTGGGCCAGCCAGTAGAGCGCCGCATCGGCATCGGAACCGCGTACGCTCTTGATGAAGGCGCTGATGGTATCAAAGTGGGCGTCTCCTTCTTTGTCATAGAGCACAGCCCGCTGCTGAATCGAGTCTTCGGCTACCGCTAGCGTGACGTGAACAGTACCGTTCTCATCAGGCGGCGTGGTTTCGACTGCCAGTTCGAGGGCGTTGAGCAGGGTGCGGGCGTCACCGTTGGCAACGTTGACCAGGTGATCTAGCGCCTCTGGATCGAGCTGCACAGATTTGTCGCCATAGCCGCGATCGCTATCCTTTAGCGCCTGGGCCACAACCTGCCGCAGATCGCTTGGTTCTAAGGGCTTGAGCTGAAATAATCGTGAGCGGCTGACCAGCGCTTTGTTTACCTCAAAAAAGGGATTCTCGGTTGTGGCCCCAATCAGAATCACCGTGCCGTTTTCCACCCAGGGCAGCAGCGCGTCCTGCTGGGCTTTGTTGAACCGATGCACCTCATCGACAAACAGGATAGTGCGCTGGCCGAACTGACCGCGTTTGTCCTGAGCCGTGGCGATCGCCGCTCGAATCTCTTTCACCCCCGACAGCACCGCATTGATGGCAATGAAGTGGGCCTTCGTCGTATTGGCGATCACCCGCGCCAGCGTCGTCTTGCCCGTCCCTGGTGGCCCGTAGAAAATTAGTGACGAGAGCTGATCGGCCTGTACCGCTCGCCGCAGCAGTCGCCCCGGCCCAATGATGGCGCTTTGGCCGATAAACTCATCGAGCGATCGCGGTCGCATGCGAGCGGCCAGCGGCGCTTCTTGCTCCACTAGCTGCTGGCGATGCTGGTCAAACAGATCCATAAGCAGGTTCTCAGAGCGCTTATTCTTACTGTAGTTGTGTTTGCAGACAACCCATTTCACCCCTGGCAACTTTCGCTAAGCTAGCAGCAAGACTCATTTTTGGCGCGAACGGTATGGGCAAGGGCAAGAAAAACAATCTCAAATGGGTAAAGCAAACCCTAGAGCTGGAAAAGGATCACCGCTGGCAGTCCCAAGAGGGCTACAAGATCTTTGTGGCGGGGCGGGGGGCAGTTCGCTTCGATGTGCCGCAGAGCTGGCACTTTGAGGCTGAAGAAAAGTCTTTTTGGTTTGCTGATAAAAAGCCGCCCGATGATGACTGCCGCTTGGAGGTGTCTTTTAACCACGTCCCGACCGACAAGCTGCGAGATTTTCCCCTGAAGGGGATTCTCAAAAAAATTGCCCGTGAAGATGAGCGGGACGTGCTGGAAACGGGGGATGTTGTGTCGATTCAGCGGCAGACGGCCCGGATTGTCTGGACGCAAATCAAGTTTATGGATCATCAGGAAGATCCCCGCGAAGCCTATTCCCGCGTCTGCATCGGCCTTGGCTCTGGGGTGCAGTGCCTCATCACCTATGACTACTGGGCCGATCAGGCTGAGGAACGGATTCCGGTTTGGGACGTGGCGATAGAGTCGCTGACGCTGGGGCTGTATATCCGCGATCCGCGGACGGGGCTGGCGTTTCCAGATTAGTCAGGCGAGAGGGGATCTACCCTTGCGCTCAGCCGTCCAATGCGGTAAATTTTGGGGCTATAGCTGTACGTGTGCAGCTTGACTATCACCCAAAAATTTGGTCGTGCGGTGCCGAAAGTTGCTACCAACAATCTTCCGACACCTGACCCCTTCGACAGAGTACAGCTGTCTCGGAGGCTAGAGTAATTATTACTCAGGCCGTCCCGAACTGCTATGTCTTGGGTCGGCCTTATTTTTGGGCTTCCTTACCCGATTCTGGAGGAATCCCAAAATGCTGTTCTATATCAACCCGAATCTCCCGGATTTTACTAATCTGGGAGACACAGAACCCCTGCGCCTAGGCGTGCCCCGCGCCCGCCCCGAACGGGAGCGATTGCGCCACCTGATTATGGGATCGCCGGAGGGGGTACGCGAGGCGGTGAAGATCCTGCACGTGCTGAACTACGCCGATCAAGGCTTGTGGAATAATCTGCTGACAATTCCGGAGTCAGGCATCTTGCTGACGCCGGAGCAGGGCGAGGTCTTTACCTACCTGATGCGCTATCGCCCCCTCAGCTAGTTTCTAGGGACCGTTTTTTGCTCTGAGGGCGACGGCGTTTCGCTAACACCAGAAAAAACGGTCCCTGTGAGCAGCTCAGTTTTCCTCGTTATCGTCCTCCTCGTTAGAGCGGCTACTGAGCAATCCGATGATGGTGGCGCTGCCCGTCGTCCACATTGCTAGGGCGCTATCGAGAATCCGATTTTGTGATTCGGTAAGCGTGGGCTGGCTAGCGAGGTGCAGCGCGGTGCCGCCGGAGGTGAGCGTGAGGGAGAGGACAGCCGTGAAGATAAGCTTGAAAGGTGAAGATGGTTTGAGAGATTTCATTGAGCTTTAGCGATGTATTTGAATGTGTCTATCATCTTGGAAAAATCGCTAAAGCTCAGTCCCTAAAAGGGTTTCAGACTGTATGAGTTGAGGATGACTTGGGGATGAGTTTGGATGAGTTGAGTAGAATTGGGGGCAAGTGACACAAAAACGGCATGGCAGCGCGATCGCTCACGGCAACCCCAGACGGCATCCTTCAAATCAACCGAGCTTTAACCGATCAGAAATGGAGCGGCGAGGATTTAGCCAAACACTGCGATTGCAGCCGTCAGCCAGCGGTGAAGTTTTGCTCTGGTAAGTCTGTGAGCAGAAAGCTGTTTGTTAGCTTTTGCAATGCTCTAAAACTCGACTGGGAAGAAATTGCAGGGCTAAAGCCGATCGCATCTGCCTCTGAACCGATCAAACTCAAAACTGATATTGACGCGCTCGTTCAAACAATTCGCCGAAAGGTGAAAGCCGACATTCATCACCGCTGCGGCACGATGCGGGTGCTGGATATGGAGCAGCCGATCGGCATTGGCGATATCTACACCAGCGTCAACATTCTGGAAAAGCTCTCCGGCCATCGTCGCTTAGGCATTGCCGAGCTATTGGAAAATTCCGACTTCGAAAACTTCGATCGCTTTTCTCTGGGGCAGATCCGCCACAAGCGCGTACCCGGACTCGAAGCGGTTGAACGTTATGGCAAGCTGCTGCTTTTAGGTAAGCCAGGGGCGGGCAAAACCACGTTCATGAAGCGGCTGGCGACGCTGTGCAATCACGGCGAGTTTCAAGGGCAGCGGGTGCCGGTATTTGTGACGCTGAAGGAGTTTGCCGAAGCTCAAGGTGAACCTGAATTGAAGGCTTACATTGCTGGGCAGTGGCAGGCTTGTGAGGTCAAAGAAACAGAATCTCTAGCTAAAATTTTGCAGCAAGAAAAAGCTCTAATCTTGCTGGATGGACTCGACGAAGTTCAGGAAGACGATCATGATCGGGTTTTGCAGGAGATTAAAGGTTTTTCGCACCAGTTTCGTGGCTGCCAGTTTGTCATGACCTGCCGGATTGCAGCGCAGGAGTATACGTTTCAGCAGTTCACTGAGGTGGAGATTGCTGACTTCAACCGTGAGCAAATTAAGGACTTTGCAACCAAGTGGTTCCAGGCTAAGCAAGACCCGGTAAAAGCAAAAACCTTTATCAAGCGGTTAGAAGACAACAATTCGAGAAGCATTGGGACGACCACCCGACGCGACCGCAGGCCGCCGAACGGCCGGGGGTCTACCTCCACGGCCACT
>JAAHIC010000398.1 GCA_010671965.1 Leptolyngbya sp. SIO4C5 | reverse complement strand
TCCGTGACCCAGATTATGCCTGGACCGATACGCGCCAAAAGCTAGTCCGCCTGGTAGCCGACCAAACTGCCGTCGCCATTGAAAATAGTGAGCTGACCGTCGCCTTGCGCAAGCGGGAGCGGCTAGACCGGGAACTGGAAATTGGGGCCGAAATCCAGCTACAGCTCCTGCCCCGGCAGTGTCCGGTCATTGAGGGGGTTGACCTAGCGGCTGCCTGTAAGACGGCCAATAAGGTTGGCGGCGACTACTACGACTTTATTCCCACTACCTATGAGCAGCTTCGACTCCCGAGTTCTGAACAGCCGTCGACAGGTTCCTGGAGCATGGCGATTGGCGATGTCATGGGCAAAGGGGTACCCGCAGGCTTGATTATGACAATGCTGCGCGGCATGTTGCGAGCTGAAGTGCTCAATGGGCACTCGCCAGCCCGCATTTTGCAGCATCTCAACCACGTCATGCATTCCGATTTGGAAAACTCCAATCGCTTTGTGACGCTGTTCTATTCGGAGTACAACCCTCAAACGCGGCTGCTGTCTTATGGCAATGCGGCCCATAATCCCCCTTTGCTCTGGCAGGCCGCCACCAACACCGTGACGCGCCTAGATACAGTGGGTATGCTGCTGGGTTTAGATATGGAAACCCGCTATCACGAAAAGCAAATTCAGCTCCAGCCAGGTGATACCGTCATTTACTACACCGACGGTTTTACCGATGCAGCTAACGCTAGCGGCAGCCGTTTTGATGAAGAAAATTTGCTGCTGGCGTTTAAGTGGGCCTGCCGCAACTGCGATAGCGCTCAGGGAATTTTGGAATATCTGTTTGGCCTGCTGCAGAAATTCATCGGTTCGGGTCGGCAGAACGAAGATGATACGACCCTGATTGTGATGCGAGTTAAGCCAGAGCTGCTGCAGCGTTAGCCGCGCGATATCGCCCCGGCGTTTGAGCTGAATCCCAGTCGTGGTACTTAAACTGGGGATTCCGCAGTTTGGCTGATGACAAATCCGTCTGCAGGCAGGCAGGATGTTTGAAATCTTAATGTACTCTTAGCCTAATTACAGGCAAATTTGCTTCTAGAGCGGTCTTTCGCCTGAGAAAATAAGGGTCATATTTGTCTAGTTAGTCCTGTTAGTGGGGCTGTTGGACAATCATTTCGATTCAGGGCTCAGCAAACTACATCTTTTATCCAGCAATGCCAATACCTTGCAGCAAACCACTCAAGTCCAATCCGTTCAAGGCTTATCGCGATCCGCAGTCGGGTCGGTGGGTAACGATCTTACCGTCGGATCTAGATCATTCGCCTCAGCCCCCCTATACCTGCTATCAGCTTCAAGTGACTGACTGGCTGCCCGCCTTGCAAACGGCGACGGCGGAGTTGAGCAATGTTTGCTAGTAGCTGACGAGGCTAGCCATTGAGCCGCGCCGGAATATAAACTTCTGTTAAGAGTTTATATTCACGGAGTTATGATTCAGCGCCGCAGCCTGCTCAAAGCCGTTTTGTTAGCTTGCTTAGCTAGCCTATTTCTTTTCAGCCCTACAGCCTGGGCTATGGGTGGCCCTCAGGTGCCTTTAGGTACTGAGGCTCCCGATTTCAGCCTGCCAAGTAACCTGGGAGAAGAGGCCGTCTCGCTCTCAGACTATCGGGGGCAGTGGGTGGTGCTTTACTTCTATCCCAAAGACTTTACCTCTGGCTGCACCTTGGAGGCCCAGCGGTTTCAGCAAGATCTAGCGGCCTATCAGAGACGCAATGCCCAAATTTTAGGCGTGAGTGCGGACGATGTTGGTTCTCACGCCCGCTTTTGCGATTCAGAAGGTCTGGTATTTCCCTTATTAGCAGATACGCAGGGAGACGTGAGTAAGCTCTACGGCTCTTGGCTCGGAGCGCGATCGCTGCGACACACCTATCTGATTGATCCTGACGGTATTATGCGAGAGCGCTTTCTGGGGGTTCGTCCGGCCATTCATAGCCGGGAAGTTTTAGCAAGGCTTGATGAACTCCAAGCGGAAGCGACGTAATTCGTACAATAGAAACAGTCTTTGAATTCATGAGGTAATGCAATGCAGACATTGGCTTTAACATCTGAAAATGTGGAGCAGGTCTTAGACGAAATGCGCCCCTATCTGATGGCAGATGGCGGCAACGTGGAGCTAGTCGAAATTGACGGCCCGGTGGTTAAGCTACGGCTGCAGGGAGCCTGTGGTTCTTGCCCTAGTTCGGCCATGACTCTACGGATGGGGATTGAGCGGCGGCTACGGGAATTTATTCCTGAAATTGCCGAAGTTGAGCAGGTAATGTAGCCGCTGGGATAGCGCATAACCCAGTTTATAGGGGCAGACCGTTGCCCCTATAGCGATCGCCTTGCCGTTTCTACCCGAGTCAAATAGGTAATGAGCGCCGCTAGCAGGCAAATTCCGGCCAGCAGTAGCAGCAGCGCTGACACGCCCCAAGCCTGCTGCAGCACAGGTAAGCCATAAGCGCCGACTATGGCCCCGGCCTTAGCAAATGCCGCCGCAAAACCAGCGCCGCTGGCCCGAATTGAGGTGGGAAAGACTTCTCCCGACAGCAAGAACGTAGTGGCGTTAGGCCCCGCATTCATGAGCAAGTTAAATAGCACAAAGCCCGCGAAGACCAGCGCTAGCTTCAGGCCGCTGCCGGGGTCAGCTAGATTAGATAGGGCCAGAATGCTGAGTCCAACCGCCATGCCGATAAAGCCGCCAATTTGCAGGCGAATGCGTCCGGCCCGCTCGACAAGCCAAACCGCCAGCACAAAACCAGAAATCAAAAATAAATCTACAAAAGCGGCTCCTTTCGCTGCTGCCATCTCCCGCAGGAGAAAGTTTTCCTGACCTGCGAAGGCCAACGCGCCGATAATAGTGGGCGTAAAAATGCCGATGCCATAGGTGGCAATATCCTGAAGAAACCAGGGAACCGAGGCGAGCAGAGTGCGCCGACGATAGGCGGCTGAGAAGAGAGCGCTATAAGCTAGCTGCGGTTCTTGCTCCGGGGGGTCGGTGTCTGCCGTAATTTCAATTGGGCTAGCCAGCAGGGTGGAGGCGGCTTTGGAAGCGGCTTGGTAGTTGCCCTGAGCAATAAAGTAGCGCGGACTTTCTAGCAAAAAGCTCAGCCGCAGACCCGCTACCGCGATCGCTAGCAGCAGCCCAATCCCCAGCATGATGCGCCAGGCATACTGAATTGCAGGCTGGAGATCGCCGGGATAGAGATGATTGAAAGCCGCGATCGCGCTTAGTCCTGTCAGCGCACCTAGCAAGGCTCCGACAGCCTGAAACGTAAAAGCGCCAATCACCATGCGTCCGCGCAGCCGTGTCGGCACATTTTCAGTAATGTAAGCGACGCTGATAGGGTAGTCTGCGCCTATACCCACCCCCACCAGAAAGCGGAAGGCGATGAGAGAGGCCGGGTTCCAGGCTAACGCTGTTCCAGCCGTAGCTAGGACGAAAATGGCAATATCCACAACCAGCATACGCTGACGTCCTACCCGATCGGTTAGTGGCCCTAGGATCAAAGCGCCCACCAGCGATCCGGCGATCGCAGCTACCGCGATCGCACCGGTGCCTGCTGCCCCTAACCCAAAATCTCGCTGCAGAAAGGGCAGCGCCACGCCGATGATAAAAAAGTCAAAGCCATCTAGGGCAATGAGTCCGGCTGATAAGCCCCACAGAAACCACATCGGTCGGGTCAGTGGCGACTGGTCTAGGCGCTGCTCAAAGGAGGGGGCTGAGGCGGCGATCGCCATTAAGCCGTACCCAGTGGCGAGTCAGCGTAGTGAGCTAATAAATCGGCAGGATCTTTATAGATAGCAACGCTGCCAGCTTCCTGTAGCTGCTCGGCAGAAAAGCCGCCGCTCAGCAGTCCAATGGTTGGCAACGAAAGCTTTTGAGCTGCTTCCGCGTCATAGGGACTGTCGCCAACCACGACAACCGCTGCTGGCGCGACCGGAGGCACCTTGCTAAGCGCTGCCTGAAAAATATCTGCCTCAGGTTTAGCGTTCTCAACATCATCGGCGCAGGTCATGCCGTCTAGCAGGTCTTTCACCCCTAGTAGTTCGCGGTAGTGATTGGCTGTTTCCTGTTCGGCTGAAGTGGCCAAGACAATCTGAACCTCATCTTGTCGCAGTCGCTCAAATAAGGCGCGAACTTGAGGAAAGGGCTGAATCTGGGGCAGAAACTGCTCGTGGAAGTATTGCTGGCGATAGTCGTTGAGTTCGGCACCGTACTGCTGATTCTCAGCTACGGTCAGAAACTCTTCCAGAATATAGCCGCTGCCTTTGCCAATTCGCTGCTTGATGACGGCAAACTCAACCGTGTGACCAAACTTCCTAAAGCCTTCAACCCAGGCTTTGGCATGAAAATTTACCGAATCAACCAGCGTACCGTCGATGTCAAAAATAGCGACCTGGGGCATGAAGAATCTTCCTTATTGTTAGTAAAGGTAGCTGCCCTAAACCCTGAGCAGCTTCAACTAATGGCCCCTTAGCTTAAATTTTTCGCGTGGCCCTGTCTTGCTTCCTCAGATAGAAATTACCGGATTGCCTACGCTTACCACTGACTGAAGGGGACTTGTGCCAGGTAAGCATTGAAATAGCGCGCGTCTTCTGTAACTTCTAGGCCAATCCAGTCTGGTAACTCAATCGCTTGCTGAGGATCCTGTAGCTCAACTTCAGCCACGATCAATCCCGCGTTTGCACCAGCGAACTCATCTACTTCCCAAATCAGTGATCCCAGCGGAATTTTATAGCGAGTCTTTTCAATCAGCGGCTGATGGCAGAGGGTGTCGAGCATTTCCTGGGCGTCGCTGACCGGAATCTTATATTCAAATTCAGCCCGACGACTGCCTACCGTTGTGCCTTTGACAGTAATGTAGCCGCGATCGCCCGCGACTCGTACCCGCACAGTCGCTCCCGCTTGAGCCGTGGCTAGGTAACCTTGGCGGTAAAATTCACCCGTGCCCAGCGATCGCCAGCGATCGCCTTTGACTAAAAATTTGCGCTGGGATCAC
>JAAHIC010000397.1 GCA_010671965.1 Leptolyngbya sp. SIO4C5 | reverse complement strand
TTGCCATTGCTTGGCTTGGCTCGGAAGATCGCCGCCGCATTCCCTGGAAGGTGATTATTTGGGGCATAGGGCTGCAATGGCACATAGACCAAACAGACCCAGAAACGAGAGCAAATTCAGCATTGAGTCGAGCGCCTCCCAGAATGAATTGAACTGGCTGAGCGATGGTCAAAACTATTATCAAACGTCCTCACCATATCTGAGGTTATCGGTTATTGTCTCTACGCTTAAAACTTTGACACGCAGAGACAGTCGAAATGGGTTCTAGCTCCGATAATAGGAAAGGACTTTAAGCGGCAAGCTGCTTATGGATGTTTTTTCGCCGACTCCGCCCGATTGGACTCAATCAGCCACCCACGCCTATCGCTTCTACTGCCCTAGCTGCGATCAGCCCAGCAGCAGCGCCCAAAACGTTTGGATCAACCGGCGATCGCCCGTTTATACTGAAGGCCATCGCCGCAAGTGGCAGGAATTTTATCGCTGCGATTGCGGTACTGCCTGGTGGGCTTGGAGCAGCGATCGCCCCCCCGCAGATGCCTATAAGGAGTGTGATTCGTGACGAAGCTGGCCCTTCTAACCCCTGAACGACAACAGCAGCTGCAGCAGCTCGTAGTACAGCTAGGTCTACCGGCGGACACGTCAGTTGACTGGGAGAAACTCAATCAGGCTTTAATTCATCCTTCCTTTCAGTCAAATGAAGCCTACGAGCGCCTAGAGTTTCTCGGTGATGCCGCTCTGCGGCTGGCCGCCGCCGAGTTTTTGCTGAAAACGTTTCCGGAGGCAACGGTAGGTCAGGTGGCCGAATTGCGATCGCAGTTGGTCAGCGATCGGGTTTTAGCCCGGCTAGCGGATGGCTATGAGCTTGAGTCTTTCTTGCTGCTGTCAGAGGCGGCTATTCGCGATCGGGCCGGGCGGGCTTCTCGCCTAGCAGATGCCTTTGAGGCGATTTTGGGAGCGCTCTACTTCACGACGCACAACACCGATTTAATTCACCCCTGGCTTGATCCGCACTTTCAGCGGCTAGCTGAAGCCATTCGCAGTGATCCGGCCCGGCAAAACTACAAGGCAGCCCTGCAGGAGTGGACGCAGGCTCAATATAAGGTACTGCCTGAATATCGCACCCAGGAAATTAGCCACAAACACGGCGATCCAGAACGGTTTGAGGCAGTGGTTTGGGTACAGTCCCGCCAGTGGGGGGAGGGTAAAGGCCCGTCGATTAAGCTGGCTGAACAGGTGGCTGCTCAGCAGGCTTACTACGCGCTGCAGTCCACAGCGTTAGATCCGTCTCAACCATGACTCAGGTCAACTTGGCCATTTTGGGTGCGGGGCGCTGGGGGACTCACCTACTGCGCAACTTTTTAGCGTTGCCCGACGTGACGGTCAAAGCGGTGGTAGAGCCTGACCCAACTCAGGGCGATCGCATTCAGCAGCAGTTCACCCTAACTGAAACTCAGCTCCTCGGTAACTGGCAGGCGGCGCTGGCCCTGCCGGATTTGCAGGCCGTTGTTATCGCCACCCCGGCCCAGACCCACTACCCCCTCGTCAAAGCCGCTCTGGAGCAGCGGCTGCACGTGCTGGTAGAAAAACCTTTAACCCTGGAACCAGAAACCAGCCTGAAGCTGTGTCAGCTCGCCCAGCAGCAGGGGGTACAGCTTGTGGTTGACCATACCTATCTGTTTCATCCGGTTGTGGCCCAAGGCCAAGCCCTGCTGGCCCAAAGCGAACTCGGCCCGCTGCGCTACGGCTACGCTACCCGTACCCACTTAGGCCCGGTACGCCAAGATGTAGATGCCCTGTGGGATTTAGCAATTCACGACCTGGCTATTTTTAATGACTGGCTGGGCGAAACGCCCTGTCAGGTCAGCGCTCAGGGCCAAACCTGGCTGCAGACTGCGGCTGGGCTGGCCGATCGAGTCTGGGTACAGCTAGCCTATCCCAGTGGCTTTCAGGCCAGCCTGCACCTGTGCTGGGCCAATCCAGACAAGCAGCGCCGTTTGTGTATCGTGGGCGATCGCGGCACGCTGATTTTTGACGAGATGCAGTCAGAGGCTCCCCTGAAGGTGCAGCGAGGCTATTTTGAAACGGCGGCGGGGCGCTACTGGCCGCAGGGAGTGCAGCCCGAAAGCCTACCGGCGATCGCGGCAGAACCGCTGCGTCAGGTTTGCCAGCACTTTATTGACTGCGTCGTTCAAAATCAGCCCTCGGCGCAGTCCTCCGGCTGGGTGGGGGCGGCTTTAGTACAGCAGCTTGCCTGTATTTCAGCTTCGCTGCATCAATCGGGCCAGGTTGTGGCGGTGCCGCAATAGAGCCTCAGTCTTTTTGGGCTTTGCGCCAGACGGCTTTGACCAGGCGAATCTCGTTGTAGTCGTAGGTGGGGCCGAGGTGCTCTCGCAGTTCGCGCAGGGGGGTATCGCCAATGGCGGCGATCGCCTGCTGAATAACGGTTTGCCGTTCGCTCGCTACGAGGCGATCGAGTTCGACGGGCTGACCTGCTTCGATTAGGCGGGCGAGGTGATCGCTGATAGTGCTAAGCCGCAAGCTTCGTTCAATGGCAATTTCGGCAGCGGTGAGTCCTTGCTGATAGAGCCGTAGGGTGGTCAGGTGCGTCTCGGTCAGGGACTGGGAGGCTGAAGCGACAGGTTTGTTGGGAGCAGTCAGGTTGTGTTCTTGGCAAAACTGAGCGATTTCTGTGGTGAATACTTTGCCGTACTGGGTCAGCTTGCGGCTGCCAACGCCGGAAATCTGGGCGAATGCCTCTAGGGTTTGGGGTCGCTGCTGGGCCATTTGTCGCAGGCTAGATTCTGCAAATACCACATAGGGCGGTACGCTTTGCTCGTCGGCTAGGCGCTTGCGCAGAGCCTTGAGTTGACCCAGCAGGATCGCCGCTTCGGCTGGAATGCGATCGCTCTCAGCAGTCGTAGCCGCTGCCATTTGCTGCGGAATCGCAACCTGCACTGGGAGCTGACCGCGTAAAATCTGCCAGCTTGCCGCATTTAGCTTGAGTACCGGGTAGCCGTCTGTGGTTTCATCGACTAGGCGCTGGTGCAGCAGCGATCGCCCTAAGAGTCGCCACTCGTCCAGGCTGCGGTCTTTGCCAATGCCATAGGTAGAAAGCTGATCGTGCCGTAGCTCTAGCAGCCGCTTTTTCCGCGACCCTCGCAGCACGTCAATCACGTGGGTCATGCCAAAGCGCTCCCGACAGCGGGCGACGCAGGAGAGGAACTTTTGGGCTTCAACCGTCCAGTCTTCAATGGGGGGCGGAGAGCAGCAGTTATCGCAGTGGTCGCAAGTGCCCGCAAACGCCTCACCAAAATAGCCAAGCTGAATCTGACGGCGACAGACGGCACTTTCAGCATAGTCAATTACCTGCCGGAGCTGCTGGCGGGCAATGCGCTGCTCTCTGGGATCTGGCTTGCGATCGATTAAAAACTCAATAGTAGAAATATCGCCATAGCCTAGAAATACGGTGCAGCGGGCGGTCTCTCCATCTCGCCCGGCCCGGCCCGACTCCTGGTAGTAGCTCTCCAAACTGCGGGGCAAGTCGTAGTGAACCACAAACCGCACATCCGGCTTGTTGATGCCCATGCCAAAAGCGATCGTGGCCACAATTACCCGCACGTCATCCCGGATGAAGCGGCGCTGATTTTCTTGGCGCTGCGTATCTGATAGTCCTGCGTGGTAGGGCAGGGCCGAAACGCCATCCTGCTGCAGCCGCGCCGCAATCTCATCTACCCGGCGGCGGCTGAGGCAGTAGATAATGCCTGTTCCTTGCTGCTGCTTCACCAGGGATAAAAGCTGTACGTAAGCCTGGCGGCCTTTGGGCTGGACTTCATAGTAAAGATTTTGGCGATTGAAGCTGGTGATATGCAGGGCCGGATCGCGGAGCTGGAGCTGTTGCACAATGTCCTCGCGCACCCGTTCAGTGGCCGTCGCCGTCAGCGCTAGCATGGGTACAGTAGGATACTGCTGTCGCAGAAACCGGAGCTGGCGGTACTCAGGCCGAAAGTCATGGCCCCAGTCTGAGACGCAGTGGGCTTCATCGATGGCGAAGGCGGCAATCCCCACAGTCTGTCCTAGCTGTTGCAGCAGCGGTAGGAAAGTCTCGCTCAGCAGCCGCTCTGGGGCAATGTAGAGTAGTTTAATCTGTCCCTGCAGCAGGGCGGCTTCTCGCTGGCGCAGCTCGTTTAAGGACAGGCTGCTGTTGAGGAATGTTGCGGCAATGCCGTTGTCCTGTAGGGCTTCTACCTGGTCTTGCATTAGGGCAATCAGAGGCGAAACTACCACCGTTACCCCCAACTTCAGCAGCGCTGGGAGCTGGTAGCACAGAGACTTGCCGCCGCCTGTGGGCATCACCACCAGGCTGTCACGGTTTTGCAGAACATCTTCAATCACCTGGCGCTGGCGCAGGCGAAACTGGTCGTAGCCGAAGAAGTGTTTAAGGGCTTTTTCTAAAGAGGGAAAACTGGCCTGATCTAAGGCTGGGCGTATCGAACTATCCAGAGGAAGATTCACCATCGAGCTTTCAGACTTTGGGCTGCCAGCGGCTAAACTGCCACAGATGTTTATGCTAGAGCACCCGCCTTGCAGGCGTCTATAAGAAATTCTGCGGCGCTGGTAATCCCACCCTGTCACCACTGAAATTTTAGAAGACTTTTTATTGATCGCTATTTTGCCTGATGCAGCAGTCGGTGTGCATGGGCTTTGTTAGGCATCATTCAACGGTGCCTTGATAGAAAAACTTTCGCTTTAACCAGGATTACTTGAGATTCCACATCTGCCTTTTGATCAACCATTCACCTGAATCTTCTTGGTGAAAAAGCCAAGTCTTTGTGGTTTTGTAAGACCTAGTTGCCCCATCCGCATGGGCGCTCGTGCTTACATTGCCCTCTGCAACCCCAGGGTCGATTCACTGTGACTAGATAAAAATTATGATGTAAGGCAACTGCTATCTCCTGTGTTGCCATGACCCTCATCGAAGCCCTACAAACTGTCCCGGATTATCGTAAGGCGCGTGGGAAAC
>JAAHIC010000396.1 GCA_010671965.1 Leptolyngbya sp. SIO4C5 | reverse complement strand
TTTAAGCTTGATTCAAGCTTAAGACATTTTTAAGATCTATCTATAGGCAGAGAGAGAAGTCTTGAAAGGGTTCATAAGCTCGGAGTTGTGGGCACTTTGACTAAGGGGATCGCCCTCAATAAAGGCGATCCCCGCTTTTTTTCTAACTAAAACAGGATTGCCAATCACATGAAAAGTTGACATAATGAAGAACATAATAAGGCTTATTGCCTAAGTTGAACTTTCTTTAACGAATACGGGCAAACTGTATTTATCTAAAGCCAAACCCCACAACTTCTGCAATTTGAAACTGCTTTTCTCCGTAAAACTACTGCATCGGGAGTTCCAAGATGAAGACTATCCAAAGTATTGAAAGTGTTGAAAGTGTCGAAAGCATTTATTGCCCCAACTGTGGCAACTCTGCTGAGCGGCACTATCTGTCTAGCGATCGCCTGGTACGAACCCAGTGCCCTCGCTGCGACTATCTGATGATTACCTGCTCTAGCACAGGTCGCGTGATCGAAGCCTACGCGCCGGGTCTATTTGCATGAGCGCATAACGGCTAAGTGCCATGCCGATAGGCAAATATCGCTATTTCAAAAAACCTTTTGATGAAATCCTTTAAGGCACTGCCCCAGACCCAGTCTGGGGCTTTTTGCGGTTTAGGCGCTGAGATTACGACGCCAGCGTGGGTTCAGACACCGTTGAGGCTCGGAGCTGACCGCAGGCCGCATCTTTTTCCAGACCGCGAGAATAGCGAATGCTGACGGCGATATGGCGATCGCGCAGACCCTGAGCAAACGCATCCACCTGTTGCCGGGTAGGTCGCTGATACTCGACTTCAGCAATAGGATTATAAGGAATCAAATTGACGTGGCTTTGGAAGCCGCGCAGCAGGCTGGCTAATTCTGCCGCATGAACTGGCTGATCGTTTAGCCCTGCCAGCAAAATATACTCAAACGACACCCGCCGCCCGGTCTGTTTAACATAGTCCCGGCATTCCTCAATCAGGGCGGCTAGGGGGTAATGGTTAGCGCTGGGAATGAGCTGCTGTCGTAGCGTCTGGTTGGAAGCATGGAGACTGACTGCCAGGGTAATTTGCAAATCGTGCTCGGCTAGGCGACGAATGCGCCCCGGAATGCCAACGGTTGAAAGGGTGATCGATCGCTGACCAATGCCGATATCGCGGTTAATGGACTGAATCGCCGCGATCGCATTGTCGGCATTCAACAGCGGTTCGCCCATGCCCATAAACACGATGTTGCTCACCCGCTGCTGAAAGTCTTCCTGCACCGTTAGCACCTGATCGACAATCTCGTGGACGGCCAGGTTGCGAATATAGCCGCCTTTGCCTGTCGCGCAAAAGTCACAGGCCATCGGACAGCCTACCTGGGATGACACGCAAACCGTCAGCCGCTTATCTGCCGGAATGCCGACCGCTTCAATAATTTGCTGATCGGCCAGCTGCAGCAGAAACTTGACCGTTCCGTCTGGAGCCTGGGAGCGACGATAGATTTCAGAACGACCCACTGGCGTGTCGGCTACAGCCTGACGGAACGCTTTAGAGAAAACAGTAATTTCGCTGAGCGATCGCGCTCCTTGCTGATAAATCCACTGGTGTAACTGCCTGCCCCGGTAAGCAGGCTGACCCTGCGCCTGCACCCAAGCCGTAAGCTGCTCAGGCCCCAGACCCAGCAGCGGAATGGATGACGATGCGACGGCGGCATGAGGGCTAGACATAGGAAGGCAGTAAGAACGTCTCAGCCTTCCATCTTAGATCCTTTTTCTAATCGTCATTGCCGGGTTCTACCTGATCGGTTGGCTCATTGATTAGCTCAACCAGTCCCTCCGACAAAAACTTCGGATCCATAAAGACGACTTTGGAGTTGCTGCTTTCTCCCAGCTTTTGGTTCGATTCCACATACTGCTGAGCTAGCAAAAAATTTAAGACCTGCTGGCGATTTTTAGCACCTTGCAGGGCTTCAGAGAGCAGGCGCATTGACTGTACCGTCCCTTCAGCGCGAGAAATAGCGGCCTGTTTTTCTCCCTCGGCTTCTGTAATGGCGGCTCGCTTTTTAATTTCTGCTGCCTGCTGAAGCTGCATAGAGTCTCTCACCTGCTGGGGCGGCTCAATACTCTGTACCTCCACCCGCGTCACCTTCACGCCCCAGGGTTCAGTGGCTTCATCGAGCTGATCTAGCAGAACTTTATTTAGCTCATCACGGGAAGAAAAGGTTTCTTCTAGCTTCATTTTGCCGATCGCCGATCGCAGCGTTGTAGTCACCAATTCCTCAATCGCTTCCTCCACGTTCTCAATGGCGTAGTAGGTGCGCTCTAGATCCAGGATTTTCCAATAGACAACGGCGTCAACTTCCAGGGGTACGTTATCGGCGGTAATCGCAGATTGCGGTTCAATATCCAAAAGCTGCTCTCGAATCGTGTCTTCTAGCACCACGCTATCGACGACAGGAACGATAAAGTTCAGACCCGGTCTGAGCTTGCGCTGATAGCGACCCAGCCGCTCTATCAGCGCTTCATTTCCCTGTTTAATCACCCGAACCGAACCAATCGTATAGCCAATGACCACAAAAGCTAAGACTAGGATTGATGGCCCCATACAAGCCCCCCTTGACAGGCGTATCCCTGTTTAATTGAACGCTTCAGAACTTTAAAAGTTATATCGAACAGTCTAAGCTTTGGCGATTGATTATGGCCGTTGGATAGCAGAAATTGTCTCAGTCTTGATAACTGATTCAGGTTCGTCCGCTCAGTTTGGCTTTAGGCCGCGTTCAGCATGGCGACCATTGCAATGATGCCAGCGACCACCATCAAAATAGCGGGCATGGGCTTGCGGGTTTTGAGATAGCGGCTGATAAAGACGACAATCAGCAGCACTGTGACGACTAAAGACAACGTCCAGCCCCAGGCAATTCCCTGAAACTGCAAAATGCCGCCCAAGATCAGCAGCAAGCCGCTCACAATGCCTGAAACCAAAGAAACCTGACTCTTGGCCTGTGCATATCCAATGACGCCACCGACTAGCGCTAGGAGGCCGTAGGCGATCGCTGCTACTATACCTAAATTCATAAGCTGGCTCACTCTCGACGCTGCAAGCCTCTATCGTGCCAGGTTTCAGCAAGGTCGCCGTCAGTTTCAACGAATTTGTAACATTCAGCCAGTCTCAGGTTTATAGGTTGCTATGGGTGGTCTGACAGCCGACATTTTGACGCCAATTAATCGCTATCGCCAGCAGGCAGCGGCGCTTTTGCTCTATCAAAACGTTTTGCAGCCGCCCCTAGGTCAGCTTTTTTTACAGCTTTTAGAAACCCTGGCGAATCAACAGGCAGAGCGCAGTTTGCGCACTTACGGCCTCTGGTTTGCGGCTCTAGCCGGGCAGGGCCAAACCTGGCAGCAGTATTTAGTCGAGCAAATTCTACAGGACGACAATGTCTTTAGCCGGCAGGTGCAGCAGGCTGAGCTGAGTCAGCTACCGCCAGCGCTGGTGCAGGCGGCTAGGAGCGATCTGAGAATTCTACAGAATCTATATCGTTGTCAGTCTGAGGAAGTCGTCCGCTGGGTTGGCTGTCTCTGTGAGGAATCTATCTCTCTGGTGCCCTGGACGCTGGAAAAAGACGCTGTCCCCGACTGGACGCAGCGCTCAGACTGGGCTGAGGCCGTCAGCGCTTTGGCCACTCACTATCAGCAGCAGGGAACGGGTCTGTTTGCTGAATTTCGGGCGCTGCGCTGGCAGCAGGGGCAGCTTGCAGGCATTGCCCACCCGGATCCGGTTCGCCTGGATGAACTGGCTGCTTACGATCATCCCCGCAGGATGCTGATTCGTAATACGGAGTTTTTGCTGGCGGGGCGAGCGGCGCTGCACGTATTGCTCTATGGCAGCCGCGGATCGGGGAAGTCCTCGCTGGTGAAGGCGCTGGTGAATGAATATGGCGATCGCGGGCTGCGACTTATCGAAGTGACTAAGGCTAACTTACAAGCGCTGCCGCAGATTGTGGAGCGAGTGCGATCGCTGCCGCAAAAGTTCATTATTTTCGTCGATGATCTCTCGTTTGAAGAGGATGATGAGTCGTTCAAGGCGCTCAAGGTGGTCTTGGAGGGCAGCGTCACGGCGCGGGCACAAAACCTAGTGGTCTACGCCACTTCTAACCGCCGCCATTTGGTGCGGGAATTTTTTGACGATCGCCCCCGTCCCAGCGATGCCGATGAAATCCATACCTGGGATACGGTGCAGGAAAAGCTGTCTTTTAGCGATCGCTTCGGCCTCACCCTCACTTTTGAACCTGCCGATCAGTCTACTTATTTAGTGATTGTGCATCACTTAGCTCAGCAGGCTGAGATTGATTTGCCTGCTAATGAGCTAGAAGCCAGAGCTTTGCAGTGGGCCACGCGGCATAATGGGCGATCGGGCCGGACGGCGCGGCAGTTTGTAGATTTTCTCAGCGCTGAGCTAGCCGCCGAACCGTCCTCTGCTAATTAAGCTACGAGGAAGCGGGCAGCACCCACCCGATCTAACCGTCTACTGGCGCAATACTAAAACTGGGCAGTGAGAAAATCTGACCACCCGCTCAGCTACCGAGCCGAGGAAAAAGCGGGCAATGCCGGTACGCCCGTGAGAGGGAATCACAATTAGGTCAATATTATTATGGGTAGCGTAGTCAATAATTTCAGAGCTAGCATTGCCCACAACCACCTGGAAATGCAGCTTCTTATCGGCTTCTGAAGAGCGCTTAGCGTAAAAAGCCTCTTCAACATGCTCGCGACGGCTCTTTTCATCTATGGTTTGCCAAATCACCCCCGGATCGGTGGCTTCCAACGCAGGCAAAACGTGCAGAACATGAACTTTCGTGGGATCGCTGACAAAGCTGAGGGTGTCATCTAAGGCTTGGAACGCCTCCTCCGAAAAGTCAATAGGAACGAGAATCCGATCTTGTGAAAATAAGGTCATCTTAAACAGCCGACTGATAGTGCAACGGGCAGCCCCCTCCCTATCTTCAGCAATTAGGGGCAGTTGTCTGCCAACTTAACTACAAATCTTTGTA
>JAAHIC010000395.1 GCA_010671965.1 Leptolyngbya sp. SIO4C5 | reverse complement strand
ATCTTCACGATCTGTACTCGCTGGCTATGCTGACATTTTAGAAAGCCGCGTTCTTCGGGAAATAGCTAACTCAGATCTCTTTTGGGACACTGTTGTAGCAGTTGAACCTATTGGCGAAGAGATAGTCGTGTAGCGCATAGGCTGCCCTTTAAGATAGCTCCCATCTCCAATAAGCTGTCCAAGTAGAGCCACTCGCTGATCAGGCCATTCTTGGGAGCTGATCGGTTCGGGTAGTGAGCGAGCAACGGCAAGGCGGGTACCTGGCACAATTTCCTTAACAGTCTTCCATCCATCTAAAGCGTAAAGTCTATGCGTGCTCGTCGCTTTGATGGTTCTACCGCTAGCTAACTGAACTTGATAAACACTTTTTTGTCCAACTTGCCAAATCAGGTCAGCTTTTGCCGTTGTCAATTTCCCTTGCGAGTTCAGGCTGATAACTTCGGGTGTTTCTCCGACTAGATCCTGAATCGGCACTCGTCGTCCGTCAGCTAAAACAACCAGCGTGTCGCCCGTGACGCATTCTCTCAGGTCTGACATCATCGGTCGCTTGTTAGTGCGGGATTCGACGCCGCGGCTGAGCTGCGAGAGGGCAATTACCGGTACGCTCAGTTCACGGGCCAGTCCTTTGAGCGATCGCGTCACTTTTGAGAGTTCCTGCACCCGGTTTTCACTGCCGCTGCCTTCCATTAGCTGTAGGTAATCCACTAAAATCAGCCCCAGCGCGCCACCACTTTCAGCCTGCAGCCGCCGCGCCTTCGATCGCATTTCGGTCACCGAGATATTGGGCGTATCGTCAATAAAGACCGGGAGCTGAGAGAGGGAGCTAATGGCGTGGCCTAGCGGTTCCCACTCTGGCTGAGAAATTCGTCCGGCCCGCAGACGGCCACTTTCAATCTGAATTTCGCTGGACAGCAGGCGATAAACGAGCTGCGACTTCGACATCTCCAAACTGAAGATAGCCACAGGAAGCTGATGCATCCCGGCAATGTTGCGAGCAATATTAAGAACGAAGCTGGTCTTGCCCATTGACGGACGCCCCGCCGCGATAATCAAATCCGATCGCTGAAAACCCTGGGTCATGGCGTCAAGATCGTAGAAACCGCAGGCAATACCGGGAGTGGTAAGTCCCAGCGATCGCTGTTCAATATCCGAAAATGTGTCGGTGAGGATATCGCCTGTAGGGGTAAGTCCCTGCTGCGGGCGCTCTTGGGTAACGCCAAATAGCTTTTGTTCGGCCTGGTCTAGTATTGTCTCGACCGGGGAACTGGTGGCGTAGCCGAGCTGAATAATCTCGCCCCCGGTTTGGATCAGTTTGCGCCGCATGTATTTCTCCATTACCAGCGTCGCATACTGATCGATATTGGCAGCCGAGATAACGCGATCGACTAGCTGAGCTAAGCGGCTTTGTCCCCCCACTTTCTCCAGCTTGTTTTGATCCTTTAGCCACGTCGCTAGACTCATCAGGTCGGTGGGGCGTCCCCGACTTTGTAAATCTAGGGCAGCCCGATAGATATCTCGGTGCGCCTCAATGTAGAAGGCTTCTGGCTGTAGGATCTCGGTGACGCGGCTGAGCGCTTCTGGATCTAAAAGGATACCGCCGAGGATTGCCTCTTCAGCATCAACGTTTTGCGGCGGTAGGCGATCGCTCGTCGGCTGGAAATTCAGTTCCTGAACCATAGTTTTAAATCAAAATAAGGGCGGGATGACCCCGCCCTTCACCATAGCGAACAGATGAACCCCATTGAGGGTTATTCTCAACATTTTTGAGTAGCTGAGCTGTCATCCCTCTGGGTGCATTGCAAACTAACACCTCAAATATTGCTTTGCCGCTGAAATCTCTTCGTAGCGGTTTGGCAGTGCCAGTCCCCTACTGGGGCGCGACCCGCAGGTTGAGCGTCGCGGTGACTTCAGGATGCAGCTTTACTTCAACCCGGTATTCACCCAGCTTATTGATATCGGGCAGCGTGATGTTGCGGCGATCGACCTCTTTATTGGTCATCTTTTGAATCTCTTCTGCCACTTCAGCCGCCGTCACGGTGCCGAAAATAGCCTCGCCTTCACCAGCCTGCTTTTTCACGGTAAATAGGCCGATAGTTGCCAGGGCTGTCTTGATCGATTCGGCTTCCTGCTTAATTTCGAGCTGCCGCTGCCGCTCTTGTTCCCGCCGCCGCTCTACCTGTTTCAGCACGCCAGGCGTCGTACGGACGGCCAATCCGCGAGGAATTAAGTAGTTACGCGCGTAGCCAGGGGCCACTTCCACTAAATCGCCTTCGCCGCCCAGCTTTCTTACGTCCTCATTCAGGACGACCTGTACCCGTTTCGCCATAATTTTCCACTTTTTAAAACCCAGTCTCTGATTTTATCAACCCAGCCAGGTTTTAGCAAAAGTTAAAACTGGTCTTTTTTACCCCGCAGGCGAGCAAAGGTACGTACTGGATCTTCTATACCCACTGCCTGCTGCAAAGCGGGCTGATCCCAGCGCAAGAAAGGATTGGTTTGCTTCTCAAGTTTAAGATTTGAGGGGATAGTCGACTGCTGCTGCTGCCTTGCTGCCTTCACCTGCTGAAAGCGCTGCTGCAGGTCTTGGTTTTGCCCATCTACGGTCAGAGCAAACTGGAGATTTTTCAGCGTATATTCGTGGGCACACCAAACGCGAGTAGTATCCGGCAGCGATCGCAGCTTGCCCAGTGACTCCACCATCTGGGCCGGAGTCCCTTCAAACAGCCGCCCGCAGCCACCGGCAAAAAGGGTATCACCGCAAAATAGCTCACCCCACTCCTCCCCGGCAGCCGGCGGGAAGTAGTAGGCAATGTGGCCGCGTGTGTGTCCGGGCACAAAGAAAACTTCCGCTTCGCGACCGGCAAATTCAACGCGATCGCCTTCTTCTAAAAAGAATTGCTGTCCCGGAATGCGGCCGCGATCTGCTGCACCGCCGTACACCGAAGCGTCAGAATACTCAGCTAATAGCTGCCGGTTGCCACCGACGTGATCGCTGTGATGATGCGTATTAAAAATAGTAGTCAGCGTAGCGTTTAGCTCAGCTAGCTGATTGAAAACAGGCGCGGCTTCAGCCGGATCAACTACCGCAGCCTGTCCTAACTGTGGAGCATAGAGAAGAAATATATAGTTATCTGATAAGGCATCAAGGCGATAAATCTGCATAGCTCAAAAGTTTAAGGCTCCACTTTGTCCAGCATAAAAGGCTTGACCACTTTTCAACCAGTGCGATCAAGATCAGAGAAATTACGGATATGCTATAGAGTTCTTTAGGGCACACTGAGAGCCGCAGTATACTGAGATTAGGTGTTTTTGCCGTCTCGAATTTACGGTTAGGCATCTTGATAAATTATGCAGATGAAGAATATGGTTCGAGAATATCCGAACAAGCATTCTGTGACGATCGCCAAGCTCGTTCAAAAGGTAATTGAGTCTCAGCGAATCAGCCGCAAAGACTACATGCAGCTCACCTCAATGATTCTGGCAATTAGCTCCATAACCTCGCTGCAGCGCAGCCACATCAATCAGGTTCTAGACGCGGTTCGGGCCGGGCAGGTGACTTTAGTCGATTAGCAAACGGCTGCCGGAGCGCAGAGCGATCGCCGCCATCAGCAGACTGTGAGGGATTAATCTCCTCTCTAGGTTTTGCCCAAATGAACTGAGGCAAAATAGAAGCAGGCCGCATAAGCTGTAAGGAACTCGTTTATCAAAACCGCGTCATCAAAGCTGTGACTAAAACTACGGTCTATTGGTTTTGCTCGCGGCTCTCTCACCCAGCTAGTTGCGGCTAACGCTGCAGTGTCGAGACGATACTCTTTTCGCATCATGGCAATGAAATCCATAATCCGCTCACAGCCTCGCTTCAAGCCTTTTTACTCCGTTTTCAAGCGCACAGGTATTGCGATCGCGGCCCTGACAACTGCTGCTCTGTTAGGTCTACCGGGTAGCTCCGCCTCTGCCGCCGATCCTTTTCGTTCCGAAAATCCCCACGATATTGGCGATCATACCGAAGCCGCCTTTTATGCGTTTTTCCGACAGGGAAACTATGTAGAAGCCCAGCAGCATTTGCTGGTGGCTGCAGAAGCCGAAGCAGGTGAACCGATGGTACAAGCCATGCTGGCATCTTTGGCTTACCTAGAAGGGGATCTCGACGAATTAGAGGCGAGAGCAGAGCAAACACAGGCGACCGCTAGCACCTTAATCGCCGCCGATCCGCTACGGGGCCACCTCTACTCTGCCGTGGGCACCTTTCTAGAAGGGGCACATTTACTGAAAACCCAGGGGGCTGTCCGCAGTATGCCGACAGTCCTATCAATGCTGCAACAGGTTTTCAATCATCTAGATCAGGCAGAACGAATTTCGCGCACCGACCCGGAACTGAACGTCGTCAAGGGCTATATGGACTTACTGCTAGCAGTGAATCTGCCTTTCGCCAATCCTCAACAGGCGATCGAGCGATTAGAAAGCTATGGCAATCCGCCCTATTTAACGCAGCGGGGCTTAGCTTTGGCCTATCGCGACTTAGAGCAGTACGATAAGGCCCTAACAGCCATCAACAAAGCCTTAGATGCGGCTGCCAACAATCCGGAACTACTGGGATTGCAGGGGCAAATTTATGCGCGGCTTGGTCAGCGAGAAGACAGCCTAGCTAGCTACGAAACCGCTTTGACCTACCAGGAACAGCTGCCGACGCAGATCGCTCTGCAACTACAGTACGAACACTGTAAGGTGGCTGATATTCTCCCTAACTCTGAATGCTTTGCCCAGTTTGAAGCAGGCAGCTTTGAATAGCGGCTGTAGCGATCCGTAAATGATAGGGCACTAATCACTTCAGCCGTTCAAGGCAAGAACCCCGCAGTTCACAGCTAATGTGTACTACGGGGCGTTAACCGCCTTTAGCTTCTCAGGCCGTAATGACTGATATAGCTGTAGTCAATCAGGTTAGGACGTAGACTGGAATAAGTTGATACGGTTACTTGACAATGGCTCGACCCTACAGCGAAGACTTCCGGCAAAAAGTGATTGAGGCGATCGAGTTGGATGGTCTC
>JAAHIC010000394.1 GCA_010671965.1 Leptolyngbya sp. SIO4C5 | reverse complement strand
CGTAGGTTTTAGTCAACATGAGTATGGTGTTTATAGTCAGACGAGGTAGTAAAGCTAGACTGCTGTGGGTACAGAGGTTAAAGACAGCAGGGGCTGGGTATCAAACCAAACTTCAGGCGCAAAGGGAAACTTAGGATAACCTACCCTCAGCAGACAAAGTCCCTGAGCTGGGGCAGAATACTTGACTAAGTCACGCCGCTTCGTCATCCATAGCTGAGTGAAGCTTTCGGGCGATCGCTGGCCTTGTCCTACCTGCACAATCAGCCCTACAATGAGCCGCACCATGCCATAGAGAAATCCGCTGGCCTGCAATTCGACGTACAGAAGGCTATTGCGCCGATAGCATTCTGCTGCCTGAACTTCTACCCAAGAATGGGCGCGGCCTGACCCTGCCCGATGAAAAGCTGTCAGATCGTGCTTGCCCACTAAGGGTGACAGGGCCGACTGAATTAAAGCTGCATCCAAAGGCTGGTAATAGTAGTGCCAAGCATAGGGACTGATAAACAGGTTAGGGCGAGAATCAGTATAAAGCGTATACCGGTAGCGTCGCCACTGGGCCGAAAACTGGGCGTGCCAGTCACCGTCAACCTGAGCCGAGGCGCGCACAGTAATATCTGCCGGTAGGCGATGATTTAGGATGGCCGCCCAGCGAGCTGCCGGAATAACCTGGGGGGCGTCAAAGTGAGCAACCTGAGCTGCTGCGTGGACGCCTGCATCGGTACGTCCCGCGCCGTGTAAAGTCACCTGGTAGCCCAGCACCTCTCGTAAAACCTGCTCAATGTCTCCCTGAACAGTTCGCTGGTTGAGCTGCCGCTGCCAGCCATGAAAATGGGTGCCTACATACTGAATCACCAGAGCAATGCGCTGTGTCTGATCCCAGCGACCACTGCGCTCGGATTGAATTTGCTGACCAATGCTGTCTGGGGTTGCCGACATCCTGACTGTTTTAACTTCCCTAGGTAAGCTCAATGACGGCCATTTCAGCGTTATCTCCCCGACGGCGAACCGTGCGGGCGATGCGGGTATAGCCGCCTTGGCGATCGCTGTAGCGCTCTGGCACCTGATCAAACAGGGCGTGAACGAGCTGCTTGTCATAGAGATAGCCCATTGCCTGACGGCGGGCTGCCAAAGATCCCTCTTTAGCTAAGGTAATCATCCGCTCAGCTTCAGAGCGAACGGCCTTCGCCCGAGTTTTTGTGGTCTTAATCCGACCATGCCGAATTAGTTCGGTGGTCAGCGATCGCAGAAGGGCTTTACGCTGGTCGGCAGGCTTGCCAAGCTTGGGAATACGACGACGATGACGCATAATGGCTCACTTTAGGAAAATCAACACTAAAAAAGAAGCGCTACTATCGGCTTCGGGAAAAGCCCCTTCAGCTCAAACTGCACGAAGGGGCAAAAGCTTGAAAATCAAGAAGATTTAGCAGGTTTTTCTAGGGGTAGCGTAATACCCAATCGAACCTGTAGAGCTTCAATAACTTCCTCGGCAGACTTTTGGCCGAAGTTTTTGATCTCTAACAAATCTTCCTGGCTGTAGTCCAGCAAGTCTGAAACAGAGTTAATCTGGGCTCGCTTCAGGCAATTGTAGGCCCGCACTGAAAGCTGCAGCTCTTCAATCGGGATTTGGTTAGTCGGATCTTCGCTCTCTTTTTCTTCCTCTTGGGAAGGCTCTAGCGTCACATCCTTCAAAGGATTAAACAAATCCACTAGAATTGCTGCGGCCTGACTCATGGCTTCCTGAGGTGTCAGACTACCATTAGTCCAAATATCCATGACCAAACGGTCTTTTTCCAGCGAACCTGCCACCATCGCATCTTCAACCGTGTAGTTGACCTTGCGGACGGGCATGAAGATCGCATCTATCTGCATGAAGTCTAGCGCCGCTGCATCGTCACGAGAGCGATCAATCGCCCGGTAGCCGCGCCCCTTCTCCACCTTGAATTCCATCTCCAAAGTGTGGCCTTCGGCAACGGTTGCAATGTAGTGATCGGGATTGATCAGCTCGGCATCGGCTGGTAAATCAAAGTCATCTGAAGTGACTGCCGCTGGCCCATGCACGATAGCACGGCCAATCAAAGGCTGATTTGAATAGCTGCTTAAAACGACCTCTTTCATATTCAACAGAATGTCTAAGACATCCTCTCGAACGCCCGGAATCGTTGAGAATTCATGGGTTGCCCCAGCAATTCGCACCGCAGTAATAGCCGCCCCTTCTAAATTAGACAGCAAAACTCGGCGGAGTGCATTGCCAACCGTGGTACCTTGACTCCTTTCTAAAGGCTCAATAACGAACTGGCTATACTGACCGTTATCGTCTTCAATAATTGACTCTACGCACTCAACCTGAAACTGTGCCATGGCGCAACCTCCCTTTTCCTTGCAGCTCTAACACGTAACCTGTTAGAAATTTGACTAGGCTTTTAATTTAAAATCTAGAACCTTCAGGCTGCTAAATGGCCGCCCAAGCTTCTACCCCCTGTTCCTGCCCGCTATCGGCAAAAGCCTTTTTCTAAACCCGACGGCGCTTGGGGGGACGACAACCATTGTGAGGAATCGGCGTCACATCGCGGATCAAAGTAATTTCCAAACCAGCTCCTTGCAAAGCTCGGATAGCAGTTTCTCGACCAGCCCCAGGACCACTCACCATCACCTCAATTTGCCGCATTCCCTGATCCATCGCTCGGCGGGCAGCGCCATCCGCTGCGGTCTGAGCGGCAAAGGGAGTGCCTTTCTTAGCTCCTTTGAAGCCGCTAGAACCAGCTGAGGCCCAGGATACAGTTTCACCGTTAGTGTCGGTGATAGTTACAATTGTGTTGTTAAACGTGGATTGAATATGAGCTACGCCGCTGGGAATATTCTTTCTTTGCTTCCGAGCGCCTGACTTTTTGGTGGGTTTCGCCATAACAGTTAAAACCTAAGTGAATCGATGAGAATGACTGGGTGCTGAGCGACCCATTTAGTAGAGCTGAACGCAAGTAGTTGCCAAATTTAGAAATCTCAGTGAGCCATTAAGGCCAGACAAGCTGATTTGCCAGCAGTCTCAAAAAAAATTGCTGACTTATACAGCAGCGCTTTTCGGTCAGCAAAAAAGAGAGATTAACCAGCCCTACTTCGCTTTCTTCTTACCCGCAACCGTGCGGCGAGCACCTCGGCGTGTGCGGGCGTTGGTGCGAGTCCGCTGTCCCCGAACAGGTAGCCCAGCCCGATGACGACGACCTCGATAAGCGCCAATATCCATCAGGCGCTTGATGTTCATGTTTTCCCAGCGCCTGAGATCTCCCTCTATCTGATAGTCGTTCTCAACTGTTTCTCTCAGTTTCGCAACGTCTTCGTCGCTCAGCTCTTTGACTCTGATATCAGGATTAACCCCAGTCTTGGCCAAGACTTCCTGAGAACGACTCAGGCCAATTCCGTAAATGTATGTCAACCCAATCTCGATGCGTTTATCCCGTGGAAGGTCAACGCCAGCTATCCGTGCCACAGGTTAATCTCCCAAAAATTGAACCGTTACCTTAACGAGGTGCTATGACCTCAAAGCAAATTTTCTAGACTTGAAAACCAAAAAGAAAAAGTTACTAACCCTGACGCTGCTTGTGCTTCGGGTTAGAACAAATAACCATAACGCGACCACGACGACGAATGACGCGGCATTTTTCGCACATTCTTCGAACAGACGGACGGACTTTCATGTCCAGAATTTTCGCACTTTACTACAGAATGACTATCCTACTAAATTGATTGCCAATTCGTCAAATTAGATTACAGCCATAAATTTATTAAAAAGCTCGCTGCATTCATACAGCGAGCTTGGAAGGCTATTAAAGCGGCTAAGATTCTCGTCTGAGAGCTGCTTCTGCCTGCTTAAATTCTTGCTCTAATCGGTTTTTTAGCTTTTCGGGGATGGGCCGATTGGGGTAGGAGCTGTAGTGACCGGCCAAAGCGTTAAGCGCGGTGCGAACGGTTGTAAAAGAGCTGAGAGCTGCAACTGAGTTGTCGCGGCGATAGCGTGAAGCAAAGGTATTAATCATCTTCTTGGCTTCTGCTTCAGTTGCCATCTTATCGGGAGCATCAGCCGGGGCGCTAATCGCTTCTCTTAGGCTGCTGATGAGCGCTAGCGTGTCCTGCTGGTAGTTGCCAGTCAGGCCATCACTTGAGCTAGCAGTTGTATCGGCAGCGCTACACCCTGTTAAGCCAATTGAAAAGGCTAAAACGAGGGCAAATAGGCATGAAAAAATCTTTCTCATAAAAACCTCAATGGGATAAAGGATAGGCTATAGCTTAGTTCAAAGACTATCTTGGGAATGAGATACTTTGCTGATCTTAATCCTGCAGCTCATCATAGGGAAAAGGTGCATTTGGCGCATAAGTCTTAAGCAGGATAAATGCGAAGTCGGCGATTGGGCTCATCACCAAAGCTAGAAGACTTTAAGCGGTAATGCTCGGCCAGCTCATGCTGCATCTTACGTACCTTAGCCGAGCGCGGCAGCAGTTCTACAGGCTGCCCTTTGGGAATCACAATTTGCTCGACTGCCAGTCGGGCTTCTTCAAGAGCCTCCAATTCATCATCGGAACCGTTGCGTGAAAACAGTTGCAGATTCGTAGCGGTGGAAAGCCCATTGGGTTCCTCAATATCTAGGAGACGCTGCAAAGCTCGGATAATTTGAGGCACGCTGTTTGACTTGACGGTCTGAATAGGAATTTGCCTGGACTTAGCAATATGACGCAGCTTGGAGTGGTTTTTGACATGAGAGCGCAGCGCTAAGACGGCATCTGAGCTGTCTAAGTCTTTGGTCAAAGCTACTGGCAGATGCAGGGTACTAATAACCTGGTCTAATTGATGACGGCTAATGCCGTAGGGATAAACCTGAACAATGTCCTCTCCTTCCAGGCCAAATCTAGGCGCTGTTTCCTCAGTAGTCAGAACATCTTGCATCTGAGCAAAGCCGTCTTCTGGAATAGAGCTGCGGATCGACTGCTCAAAGTACTGCTGTTCTGCTGTCACCGGCTGACTTTCTTTTGCAATCGGATAGGCCCTACCTTATCCAGCAGGGCC
>JAAHIC010000393.1 GCA_010671965.1 Leptolyngbya sp. SIO4C5 | reverse complement strand
CACGGTAATTGACAGTCCCGATGGCGAGATTCCCCTGGATCGAAACTTGGGAGAGCCAGACTTAGCCGAAAGGAGGGTACAGTCCACCCGCATCGGCTATCGCTTTGAGCATCAGTTCAATGATGACTGGGCGATTCGCAATGAGTTTACGGGATCGTTCTTTCGGGAGCTAACGAACGACATTGTCTTTCCGCTGGCTTTACTGCCCGATAATCGCACTCTATTTCGGGCGTTTGTTGATGTAAATACTGACCGAGATAGCTATATCTTCAACACCAACGTCGTCGGCAATTTCAGCACCGGTTCTGTGGATCATCAGCTCCTAGCGGGGGTTGAATTAAGTCGGGAAACCCAAACGGAGCAGTTTCTTGCCAGCCTGATTGATCCGATTGATATTTTTGATCCTGTCTATAACCCCAATGCAATTGGTCCTGTAATTCTCGACACAGATGTGTTTACTCGCACCGATGCTATCGGACTTTACCTGCAAGATCAGATTTCATTAACCGACGATCTCACCCTGGTGGTGGGGGGGCGATTTGACATTGCTGGATCGACCGTAAAAGATGCTAATGCTGGCACCGATGAGTCTCAGCAGGATGAGGCCTTTAGCCCTCGCGTAGGTTTGGTCTATCAGCCCAGCGAAGATGTCTCCCTTTACGCCAGTTTTATCCGCTCATTTACACCGCTGTCAGGGCAAACCCTCGATGGTGAGACTTTTAGTCCAGAGCGAGGGACACAATATGAGATTGGCGTTAAAGCAAATTTGTTGGGGGATGATTTGTTTGCTACCCTCGCTTTCTTTGATCTGACGCGCACCAACGTATTGACAGAAAATCCAAATAATACGCTGTTCCAGGTTCAGACCGGTGAGCAACGTAGCCGGGGAATTGAGCTAGACATACAGGGCGAGATTTTACCGGGATGGAGTATCATTGCCAACTACGCCTTTACAGATGCTGAAGTTACGGAGGACGAGGTGTTTGACGAAGGAAACGCCCTGTTTAACGTACCTCGCCACTCTGGTAGTTTATGGACTGTGTATGAGCTGCAGCAAGGACAGCTTCAGGGTTTAGGATTTGGCTTAGGCTTACTCGCCGTGGGCGATCGCGAAGGCGATCTCAATAACACCTTTGAATTGCCCGGCTATGTGCGCACGGATGCGCTGCTGTACTATAAGCGCGATCGCTTTCGAGCGCAGCTAAACGTGCGTAACCTGTTTGACATTGACTATTTTGAAGCTGCTGGCGGCAATGATCTGGACATTGATGCGGGCGAACCCTTGACCGTGTTGGGTACGGTGTCGTGGCAGCTTTAAACTAAAACCATATTGAGAAGTAGAGGTTTCCGGCCAGGAAACTTCTGCTTCTGGACCTAGATAAGGCCTAATGGAGTATTCTCACCACGTGATTCAAGGGTTAACAGATGCAATGTCTTTCTGGAGAGGAAAGCCGCTAAAAAGATTTGTTTATTTGATTCTTCTCGGTCTAACCAGCCTGCTAATCATAGCCTGTACCCCTCAGAGCGCGTCTCAGTCTTCTCCCCAAATATCGTCCGGCACAAACTGCCGTCTGGTTCAACACGCTCTGGGAGAAAGCTGCGTACCTGAGGCTCCCGAACGTGTCGTGACCCTCTCGCTGCCAGCCTTGGCCAATCTCGTCGCCCTAGACATTAGCCCCATCGGCACGGTGACCTATGAGGCTTTTACGGGCACCGAGGTGCCGCCCTATCTGCAAAGCAAAATTGCAGGTATTGACTGGATTGGGACAGATGAGCAACCGAACCTAGAGAAGCTGGCTCTGCTGAAACCCGATCTAATTCTGGGACTTGAGAAGCAGCACCAGCAAATTTATGCCCAGCTGTCCCAGATTGCGCCAACGGTGATGCTGGAGAGCGATCGCGCTCAGTGGCAGCAGCTTTTTCTAGAAGTCGCTGCAGTGGTGGGCCAGACGTCCGAAGCCGAACAGTTACTGCAAAACTATGAGCAGCGGGTTGAGGCACTGAGGGAAGCTCTAGGAGAACAGGGGCTAGAACAGGAAATTTCTGTTGCCTACATCCTGGGTAGCGATATTTATGCAGAACCGCAAAACTCTTTTGCCGGCAGTATCTTGCAAGATGTTGGACTAAAGCGACCTCCCGCTCAGTCGGTAAAAGTCGCAGCCAATAGTCGGCTAATTTTTTCAAAAGAGCGGCTCGACATCATCGACGGGGACGTTCTCTTTGTCCCGAAAAGCGGCAGTGACCTTGACGACGACCAAGAAGCTTTTATGAAAACGCCTCTTTGGCAAACGCTAACAGCCGTGCAGCAGGGTCGCGTTTATCGCGTCAATCTGTGGGAATGGACGGGCTTAGATATTCTGGCAGCCCACAAAGTACTCAATGATTTATTTCAGCATCTGATCGACGAGCCGCCGTCCTAGCCTTTTGATGGCAGCTGGTTGAAATTATCTGGCAACTTCTATGAAAACGTTTACGTTCATCTGGTGCGGTCAGCTGATTTCGACGATTGGCAGCGCCATGACGGTCTTTGCCTTCATTCTGTGGATTTGGGAACGCACCGAATCAGCCACCACCCTGACCCTATTCGGCTTTTTCTCAGAACTGGCGCTGATGTTTGTCGTTTTAGCAACGGGGATCCTAGTCGATCGGTTTAATCGCCAGCGGCTGATGATTCTCGGTGATACGGGTGCCCTACTCAGCACTGTCTTTGTCGCTGGTTTGTACACGACGCATTTGCTAGAAATCTGGCACTTGTACATTATTGTGGCGGTACAAACTTGCTTTTCTCAGATCCAAAATTTGGCCTATTCGGCCTCAATTGCTCTGATGTTGCCCAAGCAGCATCTTGCTAGAGCCGGAGCTATGCGAACGATTGTGAATTACAGCGCCACTATCCTCGCACCAGGATTGGCCGGTATTTTATATCCGCTGATAGGGCTGAGCGGTATCATCAGTATCGACATTCTGACCGCCCTTGTTGCGATCGCCACTTTGGGCGTTGTTCATATTCCACAGCCAGCTCAGCCTGACTCTGACCCGGCAAATGCAGAGAACTCTGCGCCGCTCTGGCATAAGCTGACGTTTGGACTACGGTATATCTGGCAAAATCCCAACCTGCGACTCCTGACGCTGGCCTTTTCTTGCTTCTGGTTCTTTCATCAGCTGGGTGAATATGTGTTTAAGCCCATGATTCTAGCCCGTACTGAGGGCAGTGCTTTGATCTTAGGCGGCGTTTCGATGGCCGCCGGGGCGGGCGGACTGATTGGAGGCGGACTGATGAGCCTTTGGAGCGGCTTTCGGCCTCGAATTCGCGGTATGCTCCTCGGCTTCACGGGTGCCGGGATTGGCAAGATAGTGGTCGGACTGGGTTCGGTACCCCTAGTTTGGATTCCGGCTCGCCTCTATACATTCATCAATTTTCCGATTCTCCTCAGCTCCAGCAATGCCATCTGGTATGCCAAAATCCCTCCCGGCTTGCAGGGGAGAGTTTTTGCTGCCGATCATTTAATCGGCATCACGATTAGTACCTTTACGGCGCTGATGGCTGGGCCTTTAGCTGATAGGCTTTTTGAGCCTGCTATGCAGCCAAATGGGGTGCTGGCGCCTATTTTTGGCCCTCTGTTTGGCACTGGCGCTGGCGCGGGTATGTCTTTGCTCTATGTGATGACAGGTTTAGCCACCCTGCTGGTTGGAATAGTGGGATTTAGAACTCGCCCCTTACGCCAGGTTGAAGCCAGTCTCCCCGACCAGGGAGCTGGGTAGGGAGGCAAAACTGGTATAGCTGCTCAACTGTAGACCTTTAGCGGCGACAGCCCAACTCACTCAGCAGTTGACTCACCAGAGGATGCTGGTGGCGGCGCGGGCTGAGGCGGTGGTGCCGCAGGCGGTGGTGCAGGCCGAGGCGCCGGTTGAGGGGGCGGTGCGGGGCGAGGTGGTGGTGCGGGCTGGGGCGCGGGCTGAGGGGGCGGCGGTGCAGGGGTCGGCGGTGGCGCAGCGGGTTGAGGCTGGGCCGGGGGCGGCGTCGGCTCAGGTGCCGGATTTGCCGGGGGAGGAGAAGCGGGTTCAGCAGGAGCCGCAGGCCGTGGCGGCGATTCGGCGGCCGGACGAGAGGGTGAAGGCGATGCAGAGGGCCTTGGCTCAGCTGCATCTTCTGATGAGCTGCCTGATGCTGGAGCGGTCGTATCATCTGCAGTGTCACTGGCAGCAGAGGGCTCTGTTTCTGGCTCCGAAGTAGTTTGAGTATCTGCTTGGCTATCAGTATCTGGTTCTGAGGCCGCATCAGATTCTGAAGCTGTAGATGGCCTCGATTCAGATGGTTCTGTCTCAGTATCTGCAGCCGGACGGTTGCGGGCTGCCGGTGCCGGGGACGAATTGGCAGCGGGCGGTTCTGAGGAAGGCACATCGACTGAACGACGCTCACCGCGACGCCGCGTTTCTCGGTGACGGCGAGAGCCTTCAACCGCAAAATCAATTTCGATGGGCACGCTACCTTCCTGACCGCCGGTGTCAAACTCATAGCCTTGAGCTGCTTCCAGCGCAGCCCGGTCAAGGTCGGCATTGCCGCTGGAACGGACTAGCGTTACGCCCACAACATTGCCATTGGCATCGTAGCGGGCTTCTATTTGAGGATTGCCTTCTACACCCTCATTCAGAGCGGATTCAGGATAATCTGGGCGATCGCAGCGCCGACAGCTGACCGTACGCGCCCCGCCTCTACGTCCATTTCCATCAGAGCCTGAAGCGTTAGAGCCATTTCTGCCCGAACTAGGCCCAGCCGCCCGTGCTGTTTCACTGCCGCCAGAATCAGTTTCAGCGGTGCCCTCTGTCTCACCGCCTGATTCACCCGTCTCTGCATCAGACGTAGGATCATCACCGCTGCCCGCCGATTCACTGGCTGCCTCGCTGTCCGTCTCACCTGCGGTTTCATCGTCGGCAAAAAGGCGACTCAGGGAGCTACGAATATCATCAACACTGGCTTCTGGTTCAGCCTCACTTTCACTCGTCTCAGCTTCTGCTAACAGCTCATCTGGCTCAGCTTCTGGCTCAGTCTCTACGGGGTCTTCAGTTT
>JAAHIC010000392.1 GCA_010671965.1 Leptolyngbya sp. SIO4C5 | reverse complement strand
TCTGGCAGGTTTTCGCAGTTGGTGCCTTCCCGCTCATACAGGTAGGGCACCGCGTCCATCCGCAGCCCATCGACCCCCATCTCCAGCCAAAAGTCGAGCACTTCAAACACTGCCTCTCGCACAGCCGGATTGTCGTAGTTCAAATCGGGCTGGTGAGAATAAAACCGATGCCAGTAATAAGCCTGGGCGATCGGATCCCATGACCAGTTAGAGGTTTCAAAGTCCTGAAAAATGATGCGGGCTTCTTCATACTTTTGGGGGGTATCGCTCCAGACGTAGAAATCGCGCTCGACGCTACCTTTGGGCGATCGCCGCGCCCGCTGAAACCAGGCGTGCTGATCAGAGGTGTGATTGACAATTAGCTCGACAATGATGCGAATACCCCGCTGATGCGCCTCTTCTAGCAGGGTTTTGAAATCTGCGAGGGTGCCGTAGTCAGGATTGACGCTCTTATAGTCAGAAATGTCGTAGCCGTCGTCCTTCAGCGGCGAGGGGAAAAAGGGCAGCAGCCACAGCGCCGTCACCCCTAAATCCTGCAAATATTCCAGCTTGCTCGTCAGTCCTGCCAGATCGCCAATGCCGTCGGCATTACTATCTGCAAAGGCCCGCACGGGCACCTCATAAATGACGGCCTGCTTAAACCAGAGGGGATCGTTGTCGAGCAGTTGAATCGGCTGGGCGTAGGTCACTATGGGATCTCCTGGCAGTTTCAGTGACGGGCTAGGCGCGATCGCATCATACCGTCAGAACATTGATTTTCAGAATAGCGAGAACGCTTCCCGCTAAGCTTTAATCTTCCGAAAGTAAATTTTGGCTGGCGGGTTGCACTTCCTGCTATCGACGTAAATTTGGCGCAGGCGACTGAGAAATTAGCCAGAGCGATCGCGATTAAATCTATCTTTCTTGTCAGGTGACAATCTGACTTTGCAGCCTATAGTGATTTTGTCTCTTAGCGGTTTGAGTTATGCCTTTTGAGCGCTGTAGCGGCGTCCTGCTGCACCCCACTAGCTTACCGAGTCAGTTTGGCATTGGCGATTTGGGCCAGTCGGCCTATGAGTTTATCGATTTTCTAGAGCGTAGCGGTCAGAAAATTTGGCAGATATTACCGCTGGGGCCGACGGGCTACGAACATTCTCCCTACACCATGAATTTCAGCGCCTTTGCCGGAAATCCGCTCTTGGTCAGCCTAGAGCAACTGGCCGCAGAAGGACTGTTAGAGGCCGATCAGCTAGAGGCGATCGCGGCGGACAGCGATCCGACTCAGGTTGACTTTGACCGGGTGATTCCCCACAAAACCCGCTATCTGCGGCAGGCTTTTACCAAATTTCGCCCAGACGCCGACTTTCAGCAGTTTTGTCAGGAACAAGCCTATTGGCTAGAAGACTACGTGCTGTTTATGGCGCTGCTAGAAGCCAATGACGGCAAGGAGTGGAGCGAGTGGGAGCGGGCGATCGCCCATCGCCAGCCAGAAGCGCTGAAAGCCCAAGCCGAGCAGCTCAAAGACGAGATTCAATATCATCGCTTCGTCCAGTTCAAGTTTTTTGAACAGTGGAAACGGCTGCGGGCCTATGCGAATGAGCGCCAAATCCAAATTGTGGGGGATGTCTCAATCTACGTCTGCTACAACAGCGCCGATGTCTGGGCTGACCCCAAATGCTTTAAGCTCGACCCCGACAGCCTGCGTCCGCTCTACATTGCCGGGGTGCCCCCCGACTATTTCAGCGCCACCGGCCAGCTCTGGGGCAACCCCATTTACGACTGGGACTATCTGCAAAGCACTCAGTTTGACTGGTGGGTCAAGCGCTTCAAGGCCACGCTGGAATACGTTGATATTGTCCGTATCGACCACTTCCGCGCCTTTGAAGCCTACTGGCAGGTGCCTGCGGGGGAAGAAACGGCGATGAACGGCGAATGGATTGCCGCACCGGGATACGCCTTCTTTGAAACCCTGGGCGATCGCCTCGGCAGCCTGCCAGTGCTGGCCGAAGACCTAGGCATCATCACCCCAGAAGTGGAAGCCCTGCGGGATCACTTTGAGTTTCCTGGCATGAAAATTCTGCTGTTTGCCTTTGGCGACGATGCCAAAAATCCCTATCTGCCCCACAACTTTGTCCGCAACTGCGCCGTCTATGTCGGTACCCATGACAACGATACGGCGATCGGCTGGTGGAAACATGACGCCACTGACGACGTTAAGCAGGCTGTCGCCCGCTACCTCGGCGTGGATTCCCCTGACCAGATTGCTGAGATTAACTGGGCCTTGCTGAGATTGGCTTATGGCTCGGTGGCAGATCTGGCGATCGTGCAGCTCCAGGATGTGATGGGGCTGGGTCACGAGGGCCGCATGAATGATCCCAGCACCCCCTACGGCAACTGGCGCTGGCGCTATACCCGTTCGGACGAGCTGAGCGAATCCCTGGTAAAACGCCTGCTAGAGGTGACCCAAACCTACAGCCGGTAGCGTGGGCACTGCCCACGGACCCACGCCACCCGTGTTTTTCCTGAGCCTAGTCCAATCGGCAGCAAGGTGGGCAATGCCCCACCCTACCGATGCTTCTTTGCAGCGCAGGCACTGCCCACTACAGGTGACCCAAACCACAGCCGGTAGCGTGGGCACTGCCCACGGACCCACGCCACCCGTGTTTCTCCTGGGCCTAGTCCAATCGGCAGCAAGGTGGGCAAGCCCCACCCTACCGATGTTTCTTTGTAGCGTGGGCATTGTTTACTAAAGGTGACCCAAACCTACAGCCGGTAGCGTAGGCACTGCCCACGGACCCACGCCACCCATGTTTTTCCTGAACCTAGTCCAATCGGCAGCGCTTGGTGAGGATGACCTTGACTTCACCGGGGCGATCGGTGGGCATCGGCTTGCTCCAGGCGATCGCTTCGGCATAGCCCAGCACGTGCAGGCGGTGAATCTCTAGCCGCACGCAGGGCCAAGGGCCATACATAAGGATGCGCACCTGCTCGTCAGAGTCAGATGATTCATGGGCAGGTGGGGCGATCGCGCAGGACGGGCGATCGCTGACGTGGCCTTTTTGAAACATGGAATTTACTCCTTGAATGAATTTGAGTCTGGGGCGGGAAGCCAGAAACCGAACAGCGAGTAGGTGAAAGCGTCTAAGCACTTTCCATTACTGGCGCTGTGAATCTCTGGGCTTCCCATCACCCAGCGCACAAAAACATAGCCACCCCGCAACTTTGAAGCGCAAAGCGAGGTGGCTAAGGGTAAAATCACCCCTAGACCATCCCGAACTGCTACTGAGTTTGGGGGGTTTAGGCTCCTGTTGGTGGTACCAACACCTTCAGGGGCTGCTAGGTTTTTGAGTCTGTGTGAACGGCTGTAGCGTTTGGACTGCCACAGCTTAATGAGTGAGTGTAGGCGATTGGGCGATCGCAGTCAACCGTAGGTGAGGATGTTGGTTTAGCCTCAAGTAGGTTGAATAGAAGAAAGTGCAATCTAACTGCTTGATTATTTCACTGGGTTAGGTGGCGGAGGCAGTAAAGAATCTAACTTATTCAGTAGTGAATCAAGTTCTGAGTCAATAATCGCCCATAGAATTTCTTGCTTAACCTCATCGTACCGATGAGATACGATATTGCGGAGTCCTACGATCCTTTTCCAGTCAATTTCTGAATGAATCTGTCTGAATTCTTTGGAGATTCTACTAGCTGCTTCTCCCAAGATCTCGAATTGACGCTCAACAGCACTCACAGTGCGAATGTCATCAAGATATGCTTCGAAGGAAATGTTTTCTGTAAAAGCTCGAATGTAGCAAATCGCTCGAATCATATCCCAAACTGAGGCAATATCACGATTATTTGTTTGCATAAATAACCTGACAAGTGTTTAAGATTTCGTGCCGCCGATAGGGATTCTTGAGATACTTTTTAACTACTAAATCTACCTTACGCTCAAACAAATTCTCAATTTCTTCCTGTATGCTCAGCCAGTGATCCAGGATTAGGAAATACTCAGGTGCGAAGGTAACTAAAACATCAATGTCGCTATCGGGGCGAAAGTTGTCTCTTAACACAGAGCCAAATAGAGCAAACTCGATGATTCGCCACCGCTGACAGAACTCAGCGATTTCAGTAGGGGAAGCTTTGAGCCGATCGCTGACTGAGGAACTGAGGTTGGCGATTATTGCTTTGTTTGAGGAAAAGGTCATAAAACATATTATGGCTCATTGCTAGAGCTGGCTGAATTAGGGGCTGGGTTAATAAAAAGGGTGCGATCGAATAGCCAGGTGTCGCCGATTAGGGTTTTTAGCTCGGTGAAGAGACGCGGCAAAAAGGCGCTGGGGTCGTTGAGCTCTTCGATTGCCATCCAATTAGTAAATTCAGCCTGGGTTTTGATTTGGCAGTGGCTAGCCGCTGCGTTCATCATCTGCATAGCTAGCTGCTGGAGCTGCTCTTTCTCAGGATGGTTTTCGCCCTGGGTGAGGCATTGGAAGAGAGCAGTTGTGGCTATTAAAGGTTCTAGGGAATGAGCTTGGGGAACGGCTTGAAACAGGGCAGCTAAATAAGCTACTAAATTGCTCAGAGGTGTCTGAATGTGGAGAGAGAGCCAAGCAGACTGAGCTAGGTAAGCGTTGCTGGAGTCGGTGGCGCTGAGGTTGCTTAAGACAATGCAGAGGTCTGAGTAGGCTTGAGCCTTTGCTAAAAGCCTTGCCGCTTCTAAGTTGAGCTGGTGCTGCCGGGGGCGATTGCCTTGCTGACCTGCTAAATATGCCATACCTGCTAGGGTGGCCGCCTTGCCTTTCACATCGCCAATGCGCTCTTGGAGTTGTAGCGACTCCTGCCAAAGCGCCATGGCGCGATCGATGTCCCCTTTATTGGCAATCACCAGCGCCATGTTATTGAGAGTAGTGGCCTTACCACTCACATCGCCAATGCGCTCTTGGAGTTGTAGCGACTCCTGCCAAAGCGCCATGGCGCGATCGATGTCCCCTTTATCGGCAATCACCAGCGCCATGTTATTGAGAGTAGCGGCCTTACCTCTCACATCGCCAATGCGCTCTTGGAGTTGTAGCGACTCCTGCCAAAGCGCCATGGCGCGATCGATGTCCCCTTTATTGGTA
>JAAHIC010000391.1 GCA_010671965.1 Leptolyngbya sp. SIO4C5 | reverse complement strand
TCTATGCTTAAATACTAACTGCTACATATTTTCTTCGACACTGATTTTATCTTTCCCGGATAAACCGGGTGGAGCGTGTTTACTATGGCTATCTTGGATTCTAAGGGCCGCTTGTTTGGCAAAGTCAGTCTGCTGGATATTGGGGCTGCCTTAATCATCCTGATGGTGATTGTAGGCATTTTCTTCTTTCCGGGAACCTCTGGCTCGGTGGCTCAGGTGGGAGTTGAGACTAAGCCGGTAGAGGTGGATGTCATGGTGCGCGGGCTAACGGCCTCTAACCCAGACGAGCTGTTTGAAACCCTATCAACGGCTGAAAAAACTAGCATTATTATTCGCAATCAGCCCTATGGTGAAGTTGCCATTAAAGACATAGAGCGCCTACCGCGAAGCACAGCCGTTCCGCAGCCCGATGGTACAGTTGCAGCTTTTCCCGATCCGCGCCCAGAGCTGAACTACACCATTGACATGCTTATCACCCTAGTCGGCGATGCACAGATCACCGAGAGCGGACCGGTCTTAGGCAATAACAAGGTCAAAATTGGCACTCAGATTGAGCTAGAAGGTGAGCTTTACGACTTTTATACCAGCGTCGTGGGCGTACGGATTTTAGAGGAGCCAGTTGGCGAATAGGTATAGCTCGCCGCTATCTTAGGTGTACTGCTCGGCCCGGTTCAACGCGACGACAACGACAATTAGCCACAGCAGGCCAATGACAAATCCAGCTACGATATCGCTGGGCCAGTGAGCACCTAGCTCCAGGCGGGCGCTGCTGACCAGTATGGCCCAGGCTAGGAAAGTCACTAAAAAGATCAGGCGCTCTAGCCAGTTGCGAGCTGCTCGTAACAGCAGATAGGCCATGAAGCCATAGACGGCAAAAACAATAGTGGTGTGCCCTGAGGGAAACGAGTGTAGACTGGGCGAGGCAATGCCGCCAGCAATTAAAGTGGGCCGACCGCGATTCCACAGACCCCAGCCAATCCAGACCAGAGCAAACTGTAGGACATAGGCGGCAGCAGCGCTAACAGCGATCAGGGGGCGCGATCGCCAGACGGCGATTGAAATAAAGGCAATCATCAGCGGCAGCATAATTAGCAGGTTACCCGGTGACTCCCAGGTAATACTGCGAGCAAAAGTCAGCGGCAGGCGGTTGGTCAAAACCGTCAGCATTCGCTCATCCCAAGGTTGCAGCCAAGAGTTGCTAGCGGCCTGTGCAAACCGAGTGATGCCATAGCTCACTAAAGCCGCAATGCCCAAGCCAGCTAAGATCGTCTGCCACCAAACAGTCCAGGCTTTGGCCGGGATGGCCCGACAGTCGTAGCGAAAGCGTCGCCATGTCTTCCAAATAACATCTAAAGTAAACCAGCCTGTAGCGCTTCTGGGCATTATCGGTAACTTACTGCGTGATCTCGCCTCATAGTATCGGTTTGCCCCGTTTTAGGAAAGCTTAGTTATCTGGGGTCACTAGGGTGAGAAGCTGGCGGTTAGATCGAGGCCGGAGGTCAACCCGAAATAGGGCGCTGAAAACATCAGCGACGTCCTGCTGTACCTGGCTAATCTGAATCTGAGGCAAGAACTCTGAGAGACTACCTACCGGGCGATCGCTGATACCACAGGGCACAATGCGCTGAAAGCCGCTCAGATCCGGGTTCACGTTCAAAGCAAAGCCATGCATGGTAATCCAGCGGCTTACCTTAATGCCAATAGCCGCCACTTTGCGGCCCTCCACCCAAACACCTGTCAGCCCGGCAATGCGATCGCCTACCAGTCCGTAGCGGGCAATGACGCGGATCACGAGTTCTTCTAGCTGTCGTAGATACCAGTGCAAGTCCTGCTGATAGTAGCGCAGATTGAGGATGGGATAGCCCACAAGCTGCCCCGGACAATGGTAGGTCACTTCTCCGCCCCGTTCAGTGCGGTGAACCTCATAGGGAGCGATCGCCGGATCAAACTTCAGAAAACTTGAGGTAGCTCCTCGACCCAGCGTATAAACCGGCGGATGTTCTGCTAGCAGAAAAGCATCTGCTAAAGTCGTATCCTGTCGGCGCTGCGCCACTAGCTGCTGCTGCCAGAACCGGGCAGTCTGGTAGGGGATTAGTCCCAGGGAATACAGCTCGCAAGGGCGTTTATAAACCTGATTTGATAAATTCATCAAAAGCCAGATATCCCTATTTACTCTGACAAACGATAGAAAGGGAAGCGGGAAATCGCTTAATTTGTAGCCAATTTATCGCTTTCACAAGTCAAGAATCGTCACGCCATGCAAAGGATCTTAAAGGAGACTGTTGTCCAAAATACAAGGTGCTAGGGTGAAAACATAAGCCGAATGAATAGGGAGGCTTGTTTATGAAACTTGTTATCCAGGGCAAGAATATTGAGGTCACCGATGCTATCCGTGAATACGTTCAGCAAAAAATCGAGAAAGCCGTCAATCATTTTCAATCGCTGACAAATGAGGTTGACGTGCATTTATCAGTGGCCCGCAACCCTCGGATAAATCCTCGCCAATCTGCTGAGGTGACAATCTATGTCAATGGTGCAGTTGTTAGGGCTGAAGAGAGCAGTGAAAATCTCTATGCCAGCATTGACCTAGTTGCCAACAAAATTACGCGCCAGCTACGCAAATATAAGGAAAAAAGACAGGGCAAGAGCCATTTGCCCGTGAAGCCTAATGATGTGCTGGTGTCAAGAACTGACGATGCCACCACAGACGTATCTGAAGTACTCCACAATCGGATGCCTCAGCTCCCCAATGAGGTGGTTCGCTCTAAGTATTTTGCCATGCCACCCATGACGGTAGAAACTGCTTTAGAACAGCTAGAACTGGTCGATCATGATTTCTATATGTTCCACAACGTTGAAACTGACGAAATCAACGTGATCTATGAGCGCAATCATGGCGGCTACGGTCTACTGCAGCCACGGCGTGAAAATGGTCACACCAACAACAGTCAAAACGGCCACTATCAGGCTTCAGCGGAGAAAGCGGTGCGCGTCTCGGCTCACTAGGGCAGGCGATCGCCCCTTGGCGAGCTATCTAAACCCCATGAGATAGCTCGCTACTCACCATAGAGCGTCACCTGCAGCGTTCGCTGACGCGGCTTAATATCGCACTCCAAATGGAAGATTTGCTGCCAGGTGCCTAGGACTAGCTTTCCTGCCTGAATAGGCACGGTTAGCGAAGGCCCCATCCAGGTCGCTTGCAGATGGGAATGGCCATTGCCATCGTGCCAGGTCTGCTCATGACCATACTCCTGACTGGGCGGAATCAGCTGATTGAGGAGGTCGGGCAAATCTTTTTGTAGACCTGGCTCAAACTCAATTGTGCCAATTGTGGCCGTACTGCCAATATTGAATACGTTGACAAGACCCTGCGCTATTCCAGACTGGGCCACGATTTGACTTACCTGACGGGTGATATTGTGCATGTCGCCATGCCCGGTGGTGGAAAGCTGAATTTGTTTTTGTAAGACGCTCATGGAAAATCAATCAACGGCCTGGTTGAAACCGCTTACGGGCTGCTGAATTTGTCTATAGTCCTTAAAAAAAGCCAGTTCCTAAACGGAGGCCTGCAGCAGCGGATCTAGCTTGCCTTGGCGATCGAGAGTATGCAAATCATCACAGCCACCGATATGTTTGTCGTTGATGAAAATTTGCGGCAGTGAGCGGCGACCATTGGCCCGCTCGGCCATTTCATGGCGGGCGGCTTCATCACCGTCAATGCAGTATTCGGTGTAGTCTACCCCTTTGCGATCGAGCAAGGCTTTAGCTCGGATGCAGAAAGGGCAGGTGCTCCAGGTATAAATCTCGACGTTGGTTGCCATAGTTTTCCTAAAATGCCGTGATTCTTGAATTGTAAAGACTTATTGCCATTTTTGCGGCTTTTCTTGAACCCTTTGGGCCATAACTATCTAGATTTTTCACAGCCTAGACCGACAGATCCACGGTTTCTACCACAAAAGTCTCGTCGTCGAAGGTAACGCGATCGCCAGGATAGAGCTTACGCCCCCGCCGCAGTTCGGGCTCACCGTTGACGCTAATTTCACCGCTGCGAATTAGCAGCTTGGCCTCACCGCCGGACTGCACAATTTGCTGCAGTTTTAGGAACTGGTCGAGCTTAATATACTCTTGGGGAATATCCACAGAAAATTTTTACCTCTCAGTCCAAATATCAAAGCTAAACTCTAGGAAACATCGGCATTGTAAGAAAGGTTGGCGCTTTTCTTAAGAACAATCCTTATGCAACCATCTGATTCTGCTTTAGTTCGAGAGCTTTATCGTAAGTCTGCTCGCCTGAGACAGTTTAAAGCCTCGTTAGACCGCTCTGTGCAGTCTATGTTAGATCGCTGCGAGTGGAGCATTATTCCAGCTGAAGGGCAGGGAGGGCTGCCCCTATTAGCGATTCGCCTGCAGGAGCGTATTAACCTGCATGATCCCTTTTTAGTGAACTTGGCGGAGCAGGCCGAGCGCTATTACGGCCCCATTGATTTCGCGCTATTCACCTGGGAAACCGCCGATCCGCTGCGGGTTCTCAGCAAAACGCTGCTAGATACTAAATGGCGACGCCATAATTCCTAAGCAGCTCAGCGCTCCCAAAACTGCCTAAAAATGCTAAGAATATGCCCAATTTTTATTGTCTCAGCAGCTAAAAACTAGACTGAAGCTATCTCCGCACCGTAACTTTGCCGAGGGAGAATGGCTATGTTTCTCAAGCATTCGCATACAGGTAATCTAGTTGAAGTTTTGACGCTGCCCGATCTTTGGGATCCCTGCCGCACTCAGGTAACAGGTCGTTTCCATGCTGGAGAGGAACTGCAGGAACCTGAGTCGTTTGCCAAAGCTGATCTACAGTTTCCTTCTGAGGAGGCACTGCCCCGCTGCTGGACGGATCCCGACTACCGGGAACATCTGCCTGCACAGACGGGAAAGACTGCGATCGCCGCAAACTAAGAACTTTAACTGACTTAACGAGCATGGAGGGATTCGAACCCCCGACCCTCAGAACCGGAATCTGATGCTCTATCCTACTGAGCTACATGCCCTCATTCTTTTGGATTGTAGCACTGGATGGCGGTGGCTGGGGCAGTTCATAAAA
>JAAHIC010000390.1 GCA_010671965.1 Leptolyngbya sp. SIO4C5 | reverse complement strand
GATCTCTTCCCAGGTCTCTGCGCCACAAATGACGGCGCAAATCGTCAAAGCCAAGATGTCCAGTAGCGGATGCTCTACCAAATAAGCGGTTCGCGGGTCTTCGAGCGATTCGAAGTGCCTTAATAGGGACCCAGATGGGCTTTGAGACAGACTCATAAGCAAGGACGAATAAAGCGCTACTGATTCAGTATCCTGCTTTTGGAGTATGCGTTTGCCCTGCGTGGGCGATCGCACTAAACTCTCACGCGATGAACTCGGACAACTGGCGCTGCACTTCCTAGACCGCCTCATCCAGCTCAATCAGCAAGGCCAAGACAGCGAAACAGCAGTTGCTCAGCTCGCTAGCGCTGAAATCGATTTGCTCGAAGAGGGCTATCCCAGGCAGTCCATCAGCAGCCAGTATCTTTCTACCTATCGACGGCTGATTCTAGAGGCAATCGAAGCCGGTAAGCTGACCCTAACTGAGCAAAATTCTTACCTGAAACACTGGCAAAAACTCGATGGCTCTGATTCTGGCACCAGCCGCGAGCACTATGCGCTCAAGCATCTCAAGTATGACCAGGCAACCTATCAGACACTCAGACAGTCCACCACCGCCAACAACAACCGCCGTCAAGACAGCTTGCAGGTCATTCCTTTGCAGCGCTATCTGGGTCAGGTTGTCAGTCTGCTAGAGGCTGAGGATGAACGTCTGCTAGCGATCGCCATCGCGGCCCTGACCGGACGCAGACACACAGAGGTGATTAGCAAGGGCAGCTTTGAACTGACTGCCTATCCCTACGCGCTCCACTTCAGCGGCCAGCAAAAGAAGGCACAGCCCCTCTCTTTCGATATCTTGACCCTGATTCCAGCCAAAGACTTACTACCTGCTATCGAGCGCTTCCGCCAGCTCAAGGCGATCGCTCCGCTGGTCAATACTGAAGCCGCTCATAATGATCCTCGCATCGATGCCCTCAATACCCGTATCAACCGTCAGGTCAGAAAGTATTTTCAACAGACAGAAATTGTCCCTGTGCCCGAAGGCTTCAAGACTGTCTCTATTCACCGACTGCGTGGTATCTACGGCGCGATCGCTATTCACTTCTTCTGCCCCGAATGGCAGCATGAACATCGCTTTCTACAGCACTACCTGGGCCATGTCCTAGAAGGCAAAGTCACCCCCAACTCCAGGGCCACTGACCACTACTTTCACTACCGGCTAGCCAGACCAAATGGCGAGCTGATTCGAGCGCGGGGGGTCAAAATCGCTGCTAACGGTCTGCCACCGCTACCCAGTGAAACACCCTCATCTCCAGAACCTGCACCACTTACTCAAACAACAATGCCTCCTGCAAGTACAACTCAGGCTTCTCTCTACACCAGCGATGTCGATCGCCTGCATAAACTCGCCGCTCAGCTCGGTGAACATGGCAACAGTGCTGAGGCCCTACGCGCTGTGCTGGGTCAAGCTGAAGCTAGCTGGAAGCAGCAACAGCAAACGCCTCAGCTTCAACCCGATGCCCTCGAAGCGATCGCTCATCAAGCTGCGACTCTCCGCTGGCTGACTACCGAGTTAGAAACCCTTAGAGCAGAAAATAAACAGCTCAAACAGCAGGTTGACTCTGGCGGTACAAATGAGCCTCACCGGGAGCTGACAAAGAAGATTGAACACCTGCAACAGCAGAATGCTCAGCTTCAGCAGCAGCTTCAGCAGTTCGACGCGATTCGACAGGCGTTCTTAGGCACCTCCACGCAAGCAGCACCGCAAACACAGGAAACACAGCAATCAGATGACAGCTCTACTCAGCCGACCCTGGAACCGCAGCCAGCAGAAACCAGAGCCAATAGTGCCAAAGATAGAGCTAAGGCTATCTTCAACGCCATCTCTCAATGGAACCAGCAGCATCCTGACGATACTTACGCCATCAATGCCGGACTCTTGGAACGCGAATTTGGCATCAACCGTAAAGCTGCCAAGACATTCATGGACGAGGAAAAAGATGCCATCGAACAGCTTCATCAGATAGGAGGTGTTGACAATCCCTCTTATCACAACCGGGGTAAAGACTCGACTGAACAATTCGTGAAGTTCGTGGAGAAGGAGCAAACATAGGGCAATTGCTGATACAGCCTTTCCTAGTCTGCTGAGGTACACTAGCAACAATGAGTAAACCAATCAAGAATATGGCCTAAAGACACTTCGTAATTGTCCATGCTTTCCATAATGACACAGGCCCCTTTCCACAGCTTTGGCACAAGCTTACGAGCGATGAAAGCCTCAAACGTCAGACTATTGGTTGCCCCTGTCAAACTTACCTGGGTAACCCCCCCCTTGAGTCCCAGAGCACCGGTGAGCGAAACGTTCTGGCCTCGTTCTTGAGGTCGTTTGCCATGTGCGCGCTTCCCTTTCGGCGATCGCGCCCTCAGCCGAGTCAGCGCTACGGTTTCACCATCTGAGACTCTTGCCAAGCCTCATGCTCTTCTAGATCCCCACCAAAAGACTCGGCAGATACCTGCACAGGCTCTAGCGGATGCAGATCTGCCGCAACCGGAACATAGCGACAGGTACAAATTACGATCGCCTCAAACTGAGTGCCAGGCTGCTCTGACTGATAGGTCTCCACTTGCACTACTTCCCAATCACCAGCGCGATAGTGGGTGCTGGCTGAAGGAAACTGGCGATCGGCAAAGTTGGGCACATGAACGTACTCGGTCAGACGGTGGCCTGCTGCCGGAATCGGGCTTCCAGTTGAGTCAAAATGCTCGGCTAGAATCGCGGTGAAGGCTTCATGGTGGCCGTTGGTGCGTTTGCGCTGCTCCCAACCCTCAGCGTCCATTGACTCTGCTTGATAAATGATGTACTTGCTCATGTGTCATCTACTCCGTAATCGATGCGGGCTTTGGGAAATTCAGCTTTACCTGAAAATACACAGTTGACTTTCAAAATAGGATTGCCTGTCGCCTCGATTGCCGTCAACTTCCAGCCATAGCGCTTTTCCATATCCCGACACTTTTGTGGATCGGTGGCCGCATGGCGCGTTTGCTTGGGTTGACTCATACCCGGTCTCTCTAAGCGCTAAACATCTTTAGCCGATGGCCGATCGGATGGCTGACAGCTCCACTCTGCATTGCTTTGTTTTGCATCGTAGACGGCCTTTTCTAACAAAAAGGCGCAGAGGTTACTCAGCGGACGGCCATCGTAAGCAGACCACTGTTCTAGGGCTTCAGCCAATCGATCTGGCAGAGTCACTTGCACTCGCTTGCTCATGCCCACCATGATAAGACTTACGGCTAACAACTGTATTCATAACAGCAATATGTCATCAATATGTAGCTTATAAACATTTTTTGATGTTTTGATGACCTTTCCAGGCATTCTGGAGCTGATCCGTTCTGGCCTTCAAATCTACCGCAATGACTACACCGAAGAACGCCAGCTCGTTGAGCAGTTCATCGCTCAAGGTAATCAACTACCAGGTCTCAATGCACTACCAACTGCGATCGCGGCTTAACATCTAAGTGTCAGTATGTCTCAGCGTTGCTTGCTCCTAGTGTCTGGCACTAGCTAGGTAAGTCGCCAGCTGAGACCACACCGAAGCCGGCTACAGGCTTTTGATAAAGACCCAATTCCAACTGTTCTCTTTGCTGGTAACTTCAACTATTCACTACCTGAAGAGCCTTCTTCTGCCCATTTGGAGAGCCTCGCGCAGGCCGTAGGACACTAGCAAGCAAATCTAGAAATTTTCAAAAGTTTCCGGCCCAACAGAAGCCTTTAGAAAGTTCTAGGTCTTGATAGGCTTATTATGATGAAACTATATCGTTTTAGAGCAAAGACGCATCAAAAAACATTCTACAAACTAACTGAAACTTATCCCCAGCAATGCCAGGTGCTTTACGCTGTTGTCTTTCCGGATTGGCACTGTCGCTCTTTGTAACGGCAGTCCAGGTCAGTTGCAAATTCACTTTAGAAAAGGTTCATGCCCAATCGAGTAGTATTGAAACTTTACAGCAGCAGGGAGAGCAAGCTTATCAGTCTGGTGAAGCAGCCCATAGCGCAATGCAGTACGAGCAAGCACTTGAGCACTACCAGCAAGCTCTCGGTTTATATAAACAAGCCTCCGATCAGCTAGCGCAGGAGCGCACTTTAAACCGCATTGGTGATACCTATTTACACTTGGAAGAGTACAATCTAGCTCTAAGCGCCTATCAGCAAGCTTTAGAGCTAAGACAAGCGCTTGCGAATAATAGACTTGATGCAAGTACCTCTGCGTCTAATAGCGCAGAAAACCAAGGTCCTATTGCCTTTCAAAATCCTGACATAGATACCCCCCCTGTCATCGAAAGCGGCTTTCAGCGAGGGGGCACACTATTTGACCTTTCGGAAGAACCTTTTCTTTCTGTTGTACCTATTGATACCAAACATGGTTTAACAGTAGGTCAATCTCCAATTCTTTTTATACATCTTCCCGAACTGCCAAGTAGCGCCCATGCTGTTCTCAGCATTTCTGATGTTCAACAACTGGAGTACTATGAGTTTGAGATTGAATCGTTGCCAACTGAATCTGGAATTGTTGCGATTGCTTTAGATGAACAAGCCGAGTTTTTGCAGCAAAATCCTGGGAAAGACTATTACTGGCTGCTTCAAGTTCAATTCAATAATGACGAAAATTTTGCTCGTTCACCAGAAAGAAGTCGGCCAATCACTGGTAGCATCAGATATGTTGAACCTGGCGCTGAGTTAGTTGAAAGGCTGGCAGCCAACTCTATAGAGCATCATGCGGCTATTTATGCTGAAGCGGGGTTGTGGTACGACGCTTTAGCCGTTTTGTTTAAGCTACAGCAAAGTCAGCCAAACAATCTTAGTTTTCAACAACAGTGGCGATCGCTTTTAGTCTCAGTCGGTCTCAGTGAGATTGAAAATGCCGCTTTACTGCCTTTGTTAGAAGCGACTGGACTGAATTCGACCGAGCCAAGTGAACCGGCTGAAGCAGAGATGGTTGACGATAGCAAGCCATCTCATCGACTTCCTCCCGGGGGCCTTGGAAATGGAGGGGCTACACTAGGACTACCAAAGCCTCCTCCACTTGGACGAGGAGTGGATGGAGATGAATTGCTATCGT
>JAAHIC010000039.1 GCA_010671965.1 Leptolyngbya sp. SIO4C5 | reverse complement strand
CTAAGGTCGCAGAGGCTGAGGGAATCGCCTTCAGCGAATTAGTGACAGCTGAGAGACTCTGTTGAAGATCAGAGTATTGAGCAATCAACATCGCCAGGAGTTAGACAAAGCTCAGACTAGACAGCAAACCCTAACAAATGATTTGGATGGTTACCAGCGCCTAGTGACTGAACGAGAGCAACAGCTCCAAATACTTAGGGATTCCTTGTCATCATCGCTAACTGAGCTTATTGAACGTCTTAATAGTGCTGAAGCTGAAGATACCAATAACTCATCGGATGTCGCGATTCTACTTCCAGTGAGATACGATTTCAGAGCCAAAAACTCACCACAGCAAGCTGTAACCATACTTCGCTCACTCTGGAACAGGTACAGTTTAACTTCAGGGTCTAAGTCTATTGACTTCTCCGATCTTCAACAGAGTCTCTCAGCTGTCACTAATTCGCTGAAGGCGATTCCCTCAGCCTCTGCGACCTTAGTTACACAGGTTAGACATACAGAAGAACAGTTAGCACTGCAAGCTCAACATCTTCAGGATTTAGCTAAAGCCGGTAATAGCCTGCAAACAAAATACGATTCTTCAAGAGCAGAAGTTTTGGCTTGCCAAAAAAGTCTCAGCGCAGAAGTTGCACAAAAAAGTTTGCTAGCAGGCAAATTAGAGGCATTAGAAGCTAAATATGATGCCCTTCAAGAGAAACATCATCGCTCAAACTATGAAAAAGGCAAGCTCAACGATCGAGTAGCCCACCTTGAACGCAGTGAGCAAGCTCAGAAAGAAGCGCAGCAACAATGTCAAGATGAACTAAGCACAGTTAAGCAACAGCTAGAAGAAGAACGCAAGAAAATTAAGCTGTGCAATCCCTTCAAGCTGTTCAATTCCTTGAATGAATCTAAAGACAACACAACACAGAAGTCCTAATTTCTATGTCTAGGCTCTTTCTCGATGTCGCTGGTGTGAATGTACTAAGTTTGTTTGACCAAACATTCACTTCGGATATAGTGGTAAATCCGTTGATTCACGGAGATTTTGGGGCATCTTTAAAGAAGTACTTTAGAGAGCTAGAGGTGTATTGACTACACACGAAACTTGCTGCCCCAGATCGCGACACACATGCTCAATCCTATTGTCTACACGGAAAACGTCGTCAGCGACTTTCTCCGATACCAACTGACAGCTTACCCATTCTCCGATAGTAATCTCTACGAGCAGATGCGCACGCTGCTTAATTTAGAGACTACTCGCTCTACCCCTTTACTCAAAGGTCCTTACATCAGTCTCAGCCAGGTCTTTCGACAGGGTGCAAGTGTCGAGCAGTTGATCGAAGAAGGTATTTTTCACACCTTCATGCAGTCCTTGATTCCCTATCCGTCAGTATATGGGCATCAGGAAACAGCAATTCGGGCAATTCATGAAGGCAAGACAACCTTAGTCTCGACCGGCACAGGTTCGGGTAAAACCGAGTGCTTCCTTTATCCCATCATCAGCCATTGCCTCAAACTCCGCGAACAAGGCACGCCTGAAGGCATTAGCGCTGTCATCGTTTACCCCATGAATGCCCTCGCCGAAGATCAGCTAGGGCGTTTACGGAGTTTGCTAGCAGGTACCGGCATTTCTTTTGGCATGTACGTGGGCAAGACCGCTGAACAAGCAGCCTACATCGCTGGAACCCGCCTCAAACCGGGAGCTTCTGAAGCCGACTATCAAGCCGCCGTCCAAAAAGCGCAAGCCGAAAAGCGTCCGGATGCCATTTTCCCCCCCGAAGAGCGCGTTTCCCGTGAAGAGATGCGCGAGAAACCGCCCCGCATTTTGCTCACCAACGTCAAGCAGCTCGAACTCCTGCTAACTCGCCAGTGTGATATCACGCTGTTCGACAATGCGCGTCTAGATTTTCTCGTCTTTGACGAAGCACATACCTTCAGCGGGGCCAATGGAGCCGAAACAGCCTGCCTAATTCGCCGTTTGCGAGCCTTCTGCGGCAAATCGCTCACCAAAACTGTTTGTGTCGCCACTTCAGCCACCATCGCCAATCCTAATACCTCTGAAGGTTTTTCCGTTGCTCAGGAATTTGCTGCTCGTTTCTTCGGCATCCCAGAAGAGAATGTTGCTTTAGTCGGTGAGCAATATCAACAAGATGTCTGGGCTAATCAGCGCCAACTGGCAGACCCTTTGGTGACTGAGCCTGCGACCCTGCTGAGGTATGTGCTGGCTGCTGTAGAAGAAGATAATCCTGGGCCTTCAGTCTGCCACGTTTACCGCCAGATCACTGGCCTCAGTCTTAATCCAGACAATTGGCAAGCACAGCTCTACGATTCCTTAGCTGCCAATACCCTAGTTCATAAACTCGCGACCCAGGTGCTCAAGCATCCTCGGCACCTAACCGATGTGCTTCGCCATCTCAAACAGCTTATCGATCGCCCTGTCTCTGAAGAAGAAGTTTTAATTTGGCTGGCATTAGGAGCCGCCTCCCGCCGAGACGGTCGCCCACTATTGCGCCCGGTGATTCATGGCTTTGTGCGCGGTGTAGGCGGTGCGGTGGTTACCTTCCCGAAGGAGCAAAAACGGCCTAAATTATGGCTCTCCGCTGAAGATACCGCAGGCACCAATCAAGATGACCTTTACCGTCTGCCGGTGCTGACCTGTAATACCTGTGGGCAGCATTACTTCGCTCACTCTGTCGCTGATTTCAAATTTACGGATAAACAGCCTACTGGCGGTCAAGCCCACGACGACCTCACCCTCTGGAAGCCATTGGGCTTAGAGCACAAGGGCGATCGCCTACTGCTAGTTGACCGCCTCATCACCCAAGATGAAGACGAGACTGAGAACAAGCCTCGCAGTCACCCGCGATCGACCACCCCCATCTATTTTTGTCGAGCCTGCGGCACGCTCCACACTGATTCCATTTACCAGTGTGGGAGTTGCGGTCGTAAAGGTGAGCTTGTTTCGCTACTGGTGGTTCGGCAAAATTCTAAACACCCTGGACATTTAAGTTCCTGTATTGCATGTCAGGCAAGCGGGCGCAGCTACTTTGGCCGTTATCGTGAGCCTGCCCGTCCGATTCGAGCAACCGCCGTTTCAGACGTGCATGTGTTAGCCCAAAACATGCTGCACCATGCCGAGCGCAAGCGACTTCTGGTCTTTGCCGACAATCGACAAGACGCAGCGTTCCAGGCCGGATGGATGCAAGACCATGCTCGCCGATATCGCCTCCGCAGTTTGATGTATGACCAAATTGCGGATGGTGCCATTTCCATCGGTGATTTGACCGCCCGTCTGGATGCCGTCATTGATGCTGATGATGATTTAAGCCGCTCCCTCATCCCCGAAGTCTGGCGGGTGCATCGAAAAGAGGCAGAGGGATTGAAGCACGCCGAAGAGCGCAAGTGCTTCCTGCGGATTCAAATTTTACGCGAGATTACGGCTGGAGTGAAGCAGCGCATTGGGCTTGAACCCTGGGGCCGTATTCAAATTGAGTATCGAGGCTTAACGCCCAATTTGGATTTCATTCAGCACTGGGCACCGCGCCTGGGGGTGCCACCTGAAGCGCTGGTGCAAGGAATTGCCACTCTGCTCGATGTGACCCGACGCAACAATATCCTGTTGGATCGCGAGGGGTATCTCTTCTCCAAAAAGTGGAAAGAAGGCGATTTTGAAATTCAGCGCGGCTACATGCCGATTTTAACGGGCGTTCCTCGTGGCCTCAAGCTGACCCGTAAGAATGAAGACAGTGCATCCCGAGTGCAGCAATGGCTCAGTTCCAAAGGGGATACCGTCGCCCGTCAAGCCGCCCGCAGTTGGGGCGTTGCGGCTGAGGACATGGATGTCTTTTTCCAAGAGCTTTGGTACTGCTTACAGAGCAAACTACAGCTGTTGGTGCCCAGCGTCCTCAAAAATGCCTACAACAAACCCCTGCGGGGCTGCGAAGGGGTTTATCAAATTGATGCTGACAAATTGCGTATCCTGCCCAGCTCCGGGGTTTATCGCTGTGGTGTCTGTCGGCGATCGCATCCGCGACCCACTCCCCATATGGCCTGCCCCGGTTGGCGCTGCGATGGCACCATTGCCTATGAACCGGAGAATCCAGATGACTATGACCTGCGGGTCTTAGATGAGCAGTTTGAAATGCTCCGCCCCGAAGAGCATTCGGCTCAGGTGCCCCATGAAAAGCGCGATCGCATTGAGCGTATTTTCAAAGGCGATAGCGAACTCATTAATTCGTTGGTCTGCACGCCAACCCTGGAAATGGGCGTCGATATTGGCTCGCTCGATTCAGTGCTGATGCGCAACGTGCCTCCCTTGCCCTCCAACTACTGGCAGCGGGTAGGCCGCGCGGGTCGACGTCACCGCATGGCGGTCAACCTGACCTATGCCCGAGGCGCGAGTCACGATCGCGCCTACTTCAAAGAGCCTTTGAGACTCCTCGAAGGCCAGATTGATCCCCCAAAGCTCAATTTGCGCAACACCTTGATGGTGGGCAAACACGTTCGGGCAACGGTACTGACGGCGCTTCATCAGATGGCCCGCAGCGCCCCTGATCTCACGCAGGACGATCGCGAAGAAATCGCCACCGTTTTGGGCACCTGCTTCCCCGGCCAAGTCAAAGCATATCTGTTTGACGATAGCGGCTATATCCGGCGATCGCCCCTCGATGTCAGCGCCCTCACTGACCTCATGCAGAAATATGCTCCGTCTCTTTACAAGCAGGTTGCTCAAGCCTTTGCCGAAACCTGGCCCGCTATCGATGCAATGGCCGTTCAGGAAAAAGAACTCAAGCAGCACATTGCGCAGATGGGCGACAAGCTGGCGGATGTAATTGACCGTCTTTGGAAACGTTTGCAGTGGGCCATGAGCCAAATCCGGCGACTCTCGGAGGAGCGCACGGTCAAAGGGTCGCTCGATCCAGAAGGGGAAGCACTATTTCGCCGCTGCGATCGCCTGGTGAAGAAACTCAAAGGGCAAAGCCGAGGCAAGCGCAGTGATGCCGAAGGCTTTGACGATACCGTCACCTATAGCGTGCTGGCGGCTGAGGGCTTTCTGCCAGGATATGGGTTAGATATCGGCAGCGTTCGAGGAACTGCTTTGATGCCCCGTAGTATTAGCTGGATGCAGGATTTCGAACTGCCCCGGCCATCCAGTGTCGCGTTGCGGGAATACGTTCCTGGTAACTTGATCTATGCCAACGGGCAACGGTTTGTCCCGCGCTATTTTCATTTAGAACTTGATGATCCAACGTATTTCCAAGTGGACGTTGGCAATGAAGCGATCAAAGAAATTGGGGCCGGACAGCAGCTCTCCGCTAGCTTGTTATCCTCAGCGCTCAAAGCGGTCCCGATGTGTGATGTGGACTTGTCCCATCAATCCAACATCTCAGATGATGAAGATAACCGTTTCCAGATGCCTGTCACGATCCTGGGCTATGAGCAGGATCGCCATAGCGGCGGACTGGCCTTTAACTGGGGCATGCAACCCGTTCAACTCCGCCAAAATGTCCATTTTCGGCTGGTCAATGTAGGACCGGCTAACCGGGTTCGCACTAATGATCTGGGCTACACCATCTGCCTCGTCTGCGGCCAGAGCCGTTCGCCGTTTACCTCTGATCGCGATCTACAACTCTTTTTAGAGGATCACAAAAACCGCTGTGGCAGTGACACTCAGCCGACAGGGGTCTTTGCCGATGTGATCGCCGATGCCCTGAGCTTCCAAGACTGTGAGAACCGCGAGGTGGCTTACAGCATCATGGAAGCGATTCGTCATGGGGCCAGCAACATCCTCGAAATGGACTTAGAAGATCTCCAGATCCTCACCATCGGTCATTCGGGGACAGAGCGGGTTGATGTGTTGTTGTATGACCCGATGCCCGGTGGGTCCGGTTTGCTCGAGCAGCTCACCGCCAAGTGGCCAGCTATCGTCGATGCCGCGATCGCAGTCGTGGACGGCTGCCAATCCCGGTGTGAGACCGCCTGCATCGATTGCTTGTTCAATTTCCGTAACGCCTACTATCATCGCTTTCTCAATCGGCATACGGCGCTCAAGAAATTGCAGCAGTGGGGTGATATTCTCACGCAAAGCCATCCGATTCCAGCCAAGCTACCCTCTAAGACCGAAGATGCTGAGCATCGGCCCGTCAACGCCCCCGAAAAGTTGCTGCAAACCATGTTGGAGCGAGCGGGCTTCCCAAATCCAATTCCCCAAAAGTCAATCGATTTGGGCCGTCCATTAGGCAGCACCACCCCCGATTTCTTCTTTGAAGATCCCAATGACCTCAAGGAAGGGATTTGCCTGTACTTAGATGGTATGAGTCGGTCTTTGCACGGGGATCCAGAGCGCTCGCAGAAAGACCAGGCGATTCGGGATGAGTTAGTCAATGAAGGCTATGAAGTGGTCACGATCGCCTGTGGCGACTTAAGCGATCGCGACAAGATGGCCAAAACCTTATTCCGCATAGGTCGGATGTTGTTAGGGAAGCAACAGGCCAAAGCTATTCGCGATCGCCCTGACTGGTTTGTAGTCCCCCAAGCTGACGCAGCTACCGCATCACCCTCCAACTATCGCCCAGACAGCTCTCTAGATCTCGAGTTATTTGATCCCCGGTGGCGACCTCTGATTCAACAAATTGCCAGTGACGAGTCTCTGACCGTAGATGCTGGCAGCGATATTCAAGCCAACGGCCAAGTGATTGGCCAATATTTTGCTGAAATCAGGCGGGGTGAACGTTGCCTGAAGCTGTGCGATCGCCATCATCCTCAAGCAGAAGCCATGCATCAAGCCCTGCAAACGCAGGGGCAAGAGGCTGTACTCGTCGAAGCTGCTGATTCAACTACGCTGCAAACCATTTTGGACCAACTGTCAGAAGCGTCAGAATACCTATGAATGTTCTCCTATGCAAATCTCTTTTCCAAGCTTTAGGCAACCTGACTGGCAATGAGATCAAGCGAGCCAATGACTTCATTCTCAAGTTCCAGGACAATCCCGCTCAGCCGGGGCTGAGCTTAGAGCGGGTTACGAAAACTAAGAATGACAACTTATGGTCAGCCCGCATCACTCAGGAATTGCGAGCGATCGTCTACAAAGACGGCGATACCTGGGCGTTGCTGCACGCGGGACATCATGACGATGCCTACAATTGGGCCACTAACCGTAAAGTTGAGTTCAACCCTCGCACCGGCGCGTTGCAGGTCGTCAAGGTCATTAAATCGGTGCAAGAAGTGGTCCCCCAACGCCAATCCTGGCAGATTGGCCTTCTCGATGCTTTTGAAGACGAGTATCTGCTTAGCCTCGGCGTTCCCGAAGATTGGTTGCCCGTCCTCAGACAGCTCATTACCGAAGATGACTTGCTTAACATCATTGAAGAGTTGCCGGAAGAGGTGACAGAGCGCTTGTTAGCTCTCGCTGCCGGTGAGTTAGTCACCCCACCTAGCACCCAACTCACACAATCCATCATCGAAAATACTGATACCCAACGCCGCTTCATCACCGTTAAAAATTCGAGCGAACTGGAGCGCATGCTACAAGCGCCCCTGGCTACCTGGATTGGCTTTTTGCATCCTTCCCAACGAAAGCTGGTAACAGGAGAGTTTAAGGGGCCTGCTAAAGTGACTGGGTCTGCTGGAACCGGTAAAACGGTTGTCGCTCTCCATCGAGCCCGATATTTGGCTCAGCAGGGTAAGCAGGTTTTTGTCACCACCTTTGTCAAAACCCTTTGCGATAATTTGAAGCACAATTTGCAGCTACTCTGCACCCCGGAAGAACTCGATCAGATTACTGTTTTAACTGTTGCCGGCCAGGCGGGCTCGATTCTGGGCAAAGCCAAACAGGGGGGAAGAGTTCCCCATGAAAAAGAAATCCAGCATCTCATCGAACTCTACTGCACCGAGGACTGTCCGCTAGATGTTTCAGGACTCTGGCAGGAATGGCAGCTGGTCATTCAAACCTATGGCATCCTCAGCTGGGATGAGTATCGCTCGGTAAGCCGAAAAGGACGCGGAACGCCGCTCAGCGTGCGCGATCGCAAACAAGTTTGGACGGTCCTCGACAAGGTGATCACTCACCTCTCTAGCGAACATAAATTTGATTGGGGTCATTATTTTCGGCGTGCTACCGACGTTTTACTGTCTGGCCAAGGGCAAAGCCTGTTTGATGCCGTAATTGTGGATGAAGTGCAAGATTTACGCCCTCAGGAACTTAAGTTCTTAGCCACCCTCGCTGGAGAAGGAGACAATCGCCTCATGTTGGTTGGTGATGGGGGACAGCGAATTTACCGAGGTAAATTCACTCTTAAGTCCCTAGGAATCAATGTTCAGGGACGTTCTAGAACGCTTAAAATCAACTATCGTACGACCGAGCAAATTAGACGCTTTGCTGACCGCATTTCAGAGCTAGAAAGTGATGATCTTGATGGGATCCGTGAGAGCCGCAAGGGAACAATCAGTCTTCTGCAAAGGCCAGAGCCCCTCCTAAAAGCAACTGATACTCAGGAACAGCAAACACAGTTTGTGGCACAAGAAATTCAGCGTCTCAGTGAGCGAGGGGTACTGCTAGAAGAAATTGGCGTCTTTGCTAGGGTGAAATATCTTCTGAAACCTGTGCAAAAACAGCTCGAAAAGCTTCAACTCCCTGCTATTAACCTTGATGAGCAGGAGAATGCAACAGTAAGTGCAGTGCGTTTGGGCACCATGCATCGAGCCAAAGGACTTGAGTTCAAAGCTGTCTTTGCGATTCAGCTATCCGACGACAAACTGCCGTTTCCAAAAGTATTTGATAATCTAGAGGATGAAGATGCCTTCGGAGAGGCGATGGAGCGTGAGCGGCATCTGCTATACGTCACTATTACCCGTGCCCGCGATTTTGCTTATCTCTGCTGGACCGATCAGCCAACTCAGTTTCTGGAAGGCTTGCTTAAGTCCCACAACTAATTTGTCTCATAAAACAAATTTTGGTTCTGTCGCAAAAATAAAGTCAGGGTATAAAATCCCACTTCCTTTGCTTATAGCTACCACAATTGACCGCTGGACGACTCAATACCACAATCACACAGAAGCTTGCGTGGCACAAGCGGCTTATCTACCTTTCAGCAATTCTCATTTTGGAAATTCAACTGCTATTGGGTGGAATCTCTAGCTCAAGTCCCTGGAGCATGAAGGTGAGCAGATGATCCCAACTATCGAAATACAAGTACCGGGTTAAGGCCCGCAGATCCTCAAAGAAGGTCTTGCGGGTGGGCAGGTGCGCGCGCAACAGTTTGTACTTCTGGTCGAGCAAATCCAGCACGGTATGGAAGAGGAAGGCCAAGATGTTGAGGGTGGCGAGCAAGGAAGCGAGATGCTGTTAGCCATGGCCGAAATTGTGTTCCAGGTTGTAGCCTTTCGTCTTGAGGGTGTTGTTATTCTCGTTTTCAACCTTCCACCGGGTCCGCCCGGCTTGAACCATCTCGGCCACGGTGTCATCGGTGATGGGGTATCGGGGGACGAAAGCATTGTGGTAGGTCACCCGACCGTCCGGACGGCTGACGGTGACTTCACACCAATTCACCAATAGTGCATCCTCTCCATCTCTGAGAGGCACCCCATTGAGATAGCGGTAGGTCCAGGTCTCTTCAACGGTTCCAGTCCACCGTTTAAAAATCACTGTCGGCAGGTCAATCCCCTCCAGATGGTCATAGAGAGTGGGGTGTGAGTCCGGGCGACAGACCAGGATAAAGTTCAACTGGTGGTCTACCAGTTGCTGGCATAGCGGTTGGTGGCAATACAGGTCATCGCCCAGCAGGGTCACCTTCAAGCGGCTGAAGCGTTCTCCATGCTGGGTTAGCCACCGTTTGGCCGCCACATTCTCACAGTCTTGTTTGTCGTGGCCATCTTGCGGTCGGACAAACTCAGGCACCAACGGAATCACTTGGGTCTGCCCCGGACAGACGATGACCGGGGTGACCACGCTATGGAAGTAATGGGTGTCCCCGGACCTCAAGGTGCGGGTTGAGCACTGCGGACAGCAGAGGGTAGTCCACTAATGTAAAGGATAGAGAATAAAGGTGACCTATCTACCGTGTTCTGAGGCATGAGCGCGATGGCGATCGAGATGACCTGCCCCACCTGCGGCTCCCACGACATCTCAAAGAACGGTACAACGCGCCGGGGCAAGCAAAACTACAAGTGCCGAGACTGTGGACGTCAGTTCGTCGAAGACCCGCAATGGAAACCCAAAGACAAAGACACTATCGGTCTCGTCACCTTACTTCTATTGGAGAAGATTCCCTTAGCCGGTATTGCCCGAGTCACTCAGGTCTGCCAGAGGTGGCTCCAGGAGCACGTCAACAACGCTTATGCCCAGGTGGTCCGAACCGCGCCGGTTATCCCTAAGGCCAAGGGTAAGCTGACGGTACAGATGGATGAGTTGTGGTCGTTTGTCGATGACAAGGGCAATAAGCAGTGGGTCTGGTTAGCCATCGATGTAGACACCCGAGAAATTATCGCCTGTCATGTCGGCGACCGTTCGAGAGTATCAGCCCGGCAGTTATGGCAGTCGCTACCGGCGGTCTACCGACAATGCGCCAAAGTCTACACCGACTATTGGGAGGCCTATGAAACCGTTATTCCGAGCAAGCGCCACGTGGTAGTCGGCAAAGAGAGCGGGTTGACGAGCTATATCGAGCGGTTGAACAACACGATGCGACAGCGGGTATCGCGATTAGTCAGAAAGACCCTGTCGTTCTCAAAGAAGCTAGAAAACCATATTGGCGCGATCTGGACGTTCATCCACGAATACAATCGCTTAATCAGAAAACGACTCATCGAATCGGGCCATCCAGCTATTTCCTCTGTCCTTTACTAAAAAGCACTACCCAGCAGAGTTGGGTCGAACTGAAGTATTCCGTGCCATCCATCGCCACCAAAAGCGTCTCTGACACCGAGCGGAACCCATCCAACTGACCTTGCTCGTTCAACACCTGCAGGATTTCCTCAAACACCGGAAACACCTGCTCGGGGGCAACTCCGTCCAGCAAGTTTCGAATCTGGTTGTCACTCGGAATCTGATGCACCCCAAACAGACTTTGAGCGTTACTTTTTCCCTTGCTATCTGCCATCTTGCGCTGATAGGCCAGAAAGGACGGCGTTTGGGTAAAAAAAACGCTAAACGCGCTTAACGCGGCATCCTCCATCCCGTAACGGGTATTTTTACCGGTGCGATTGTCTGGTAGCGACGACAACCGTTGGCGAAACGACCCGACTAACGTGTCAAACAATCCCCGTTCTTTCACCAGTTCTGGCTCTCTTGGGTTGCTCAGATGTCATTACCATACCGGCATTCCTGGAGCTTGAACAACTTTTCGCCAAAATGAGAATTGCTGTCTACCTTGACCGGACAAAAGCAAGTCACCTGCTACAAAAGCAGTTTTATCTTTGAGCAGCTGCCTCAGATTAGTCACCAGACGCACAATCCAACGGTACTGCTTAGTGTTGTCTGCCATTGGTTGACCGTCGGCATCAGGATATAAAACATCAGGGCTTGCGACAGTTTGAACCATAATTTAATTCCTGCGACCCACTCCTGTCCAATCTAACTTACCCTCGCTTCCAACCAGTCAAAGATCTGCTCTAGCTGAGCCGTTGTCACCAGCCCATACTGCCACAGCACCATCGGCAGTAGATTTGGCATCGCAGCCGACTGCCGCAGTCCCAAAGCAATCGCTTCTGACGGAACCGCCAGTTCTCGTTGCAGATATTCGACTAGCTGGGCCTGCTGACTCATCGCATCTTCCTGCCTGTTACAGCTTGCTGGGCGTAGTATAGCCGTCAAAGGTGAAATTTCTGAGTAGTCTGTCTCTCTTATGGAAGTCAATCCCGCATTCATATCGATACAGCCTGTAGGAACAATATTCCACAGGTAGACTACCCTGCGATCGCAGCTTGATTACACAAAAACTTACACGAACGATTCTTTTTAGCAAAGATGGAGTTCAGCATCGGCCAACTACCGCTAAGCATCTAAACGTAAACGGTACGCCAATCTCGTATAGCGCTGCTGCGACTTGATTTGCTTCACGGCCAGCGCGATCGCCTTCTGCGCTCCCACCAGAATGACCCATTGCTTGGCCCGCGTCACCCCCGTATAGAGCAGGTTGCGCGATAGCATCACATAGTGCTGCATGAAGACTGGCAGAATCACCACTGGATACTCACTGCCCTGAGACTTGTGAATCGTCGTGGCAAACGCCAGCGTGATTTCGTTCAGGTCGGCGTAGTCGTAGCTCACCCGGCGATCGCCAAATTGAGCCATCACTTCTGCTTCTTCAACATCTATCGCGGTGAGCACCCCCAGGTCGCCGTTGAAGACTTCGCGGTCGTAGTCGTTCTTCTGCTGCAATATGCGGTCGCCCTCTCGCAGCGTCATCCCGGCCCTGACAATTTCGGCTTTGGCGAGGCTAGGTGGATTCAGCAACTGCTGCAGCGTTTGGTTGAGCTGACGTGTCCCTACATCGCCTCGGCTCATCGGGCAGAGTACTTGTACGTCTTTCGCGGGTTCAAAGCCTAGTGTTGGTATCAGATGGGTGATCACATCCTCGATGGCGGTGACACCGTGCGCTGGCTCGGCTGCCTCGAACCAGAGAAAGTCACTGCGCGGCTGATTGGTCACTGGCTCTAGCTGCAGGAAGTGTCCCTGATTGATGCGGTGAGCGTTGGTGATAATCGCCGATGCCTGCACCTGCCGGAACACCTGCGTCAGCCGCACTACCGGAATCTGCTCAGAGGCGATCAAGTCTTGCAGCACTGACCCTGGCCCCACGCTTGGCAGCTGGTCGATATCGCCCACGAACAATAGCTGCGTCTGCGGCGCGATCGCCTTGAATAGCGAGTTGGCCAGAAACAGATCCAGCATCGAAGCTTCGTCTACCACGATGGCATCGGCAGGTATCGGATTCTCTAAGTCGCGCTTGAATTTCATCTGCTTGGGGTCAAACTCCAGCAGACGGTGAATTGTCCGAGCGGGCTGACCTGTCAGCTCACTGAGGCGCTGGGCGGCTCGTCCGGTGGGAGAGGCTAGCTCAATCGTCTTGCCCATCGCCTGCCACAGCGCCACGATGGTGCGACAGGTGAACGACTTGCCCACACCAGGACCGCCGGTGAGAATCAGCAGCCGCTGCGAGGCTGCCATCACCACTGCCTGTCGCTGCTGCTCCGATAGCTGTAGCTTTGTCTTGGCGCTAAAGCGATCAATCCAGCGCTCTACGCGCGGCACATCGACAAAGAGCGCTTGACTCAGCAGATGCTTGACTCGGTTGGTCAGTCCCTGCTCAGCATGGAAGAAGGGGGGAGCATAACAGAGAAACTGACCTTGAAATTCACCGCTGCCGCCCTGCAGCATCAGATCCGCGTCTATGGCCATCTCGGTCGTCAGCGATAGGATGTCTTCTGGCGCAGCTCGGTGTTCTGGCAATGCTAGCCGCGCTGCGGTGCGCTCCACTAGCTCTGGCTGCGGCAGAAAGCAGTGGCCTTCCTCGGCAGCTTCGCTGAGCACATGCAAGATGCCTGCCCGGTAGCGAAACTCTGAGTTCGGCGCGATGCCCAGATTGCGGGCGATCGCATCAGCAGTCACAAAGCCAATGCCGTAGACATCGGTGGCAAGCTGATAAGGGTTTTCGGTCACTTTGGCGATCGACTCATCACCATACTGCTTGTAGATCTTGACGGCGTAGGTGGTAGAGACGCCGTGCCCCTGCAAAAACAGCATCACCTCTTTGATCGCCTTCTGCGTTTGCCAAGCCACTTGAATCAGCTTTATCCGCTTCTTAGCTATCCCTGGCACCTCTATCAGCCGCTCAATCTGATGCTCGATGATGTCTAAAGTATCAAGTTGGAAGTGAGCCACAATGCGCCTAGCGGTCACCGGGCCAACCCCTTTGATCAGTCCGCTGCCTAGATACTTCTCGATGCCCGTCAGCGTCGCGGGTTTAGTTTCCCGATATTGAGCCACCTGGAACTGCGGGCCGTACTTGGGATGCTCGCGCC